>NZ_FXBB01000002.1 GCF_900177735.1 Dethiosulfovibrio salsuginis
AGATTATGATGCTCTAGAATAGAAAAGAACGCTAGCAATTTTAATTGATCTTTGACTGGCTAGAGGTTAAATCTACTAAGTTACCAGCTATGAGAGCTGGCCATGATCAACTACGGAGGAATCCTGAGCCCCTTCAACGCCTGGCTCATAGCCAGAGGGCTGGTGACAGTCCCGATCCGAATGGCCCAGCACTCTCGAACCTCCATTGAGGTCGCCCGGTTTCTGGAGGGGAGCCCTGCGGTCCGCTTCATCTGGTATCCCGGCCTTGAGAGCCACCCACAGCACGAAAGGGCGAAGGCGATCATGAGGAACGGATATTCCGGCATGATCGCCTTCGATATAAAAGGGGACGAGGAAACCCACTGTCGCTTTTTGGACCAGCTTAAGCTGATCACCCACGCGGTGTCTCTAGGCGACAGCGAGAGCCTCATGGTCTACTACGACAAAAACAGCGACAAGCTACCCCACTATCCCGACGTATTCCACCAGGACTTCTTCCGGTTCAGCGTCGGCCTTGAGGACCCGGAGGACCTTATAGACGACCTCAGCCAGGCATTTAAGACCTGCGGGTTGGGCTAGATTCCCTCCAGGGCAACAGAGTCTTGACCGAAGGAAGATAGCATTATATCCTCTTACAAAGGCTTAACGACAGAAGATTCTGAATCAGCCTGAGAGCCTATCGAGGAGGTGTTTTTATGAGGCTGGAGTTCGTAGATTGGACCATCATAGTGGGATATTTTGTGGTTGCTCTTGGGATAGGCCTGGCGTTTCGGAAGAAGGCAGGGGGAAGTATGGTTGAGTACTTCGTATCAGGTAGGTCTCTCCCCTGGTGGATAGCTGGGACATCTATGGTGGCAACGACCTTCGCCGCCGACACTCCTCTTGCGGTAACCGGCCTGGTTGCTAAATTTGGGCTTGCGGGAAACTGGTTCTGGTGGGCCTTTGCCCTTGGTGGAATGGTTACGGTGTTCGTCTACGCTCGGCTATGGAGAAGGACCGAGGTGCTTACAGACGTAGAGCTGGTGGAACTCCGATACGGTGGAAAGCCTGCGGCATTTCTCAGGGGATTCAGGGCACTTTACATAGCCCTGCTGATAAACCCCATTATCATAGGGTGGGTAACAGGAGCGATGCTTAAGGTGTTAAAACATACGGTCCTGTCAGGAGGGGAAGGCTCTGGCCCCGGCGACTGGTCCATCATAATAGCGATGCTGGTGGTTGTCGGAGTCTACAGCACCGTTTCCGGTATGTGGGGGGTCGCTGTCACCGACTTTTTCCAGTTTATACTGGCCATGGCGGGATGTATCGCATTGGCGGTGGTCTCCGTGTCCTCCCTAGGCGGCATCGGCGGCATGCGTCACTCTATCGTCACCAACATAGCCGGAGGAGAACAGATGTTTCGATTCCTGCCCGACTTCCGTGGCAGCGACCCATGGATGCCTATAGGGGTTCTTTTGGTCATGCTGTTCGTCCAGTGGTGGGCATCCTGGTATCCCGGTGCCGAACCGGGAGGAGGGGGCTTCATAGTCCAGCGAATGGCCTCCTGCAAGAACGAACGGCACGCCGTATGGGCGACTCTGTGGTTTCAGATAGCCCACTACTGTATTCGTCCCTGGCCCTGGCTGCTGGTCTCCTTTGTAGCGGTGGCCCATTATCCAGGGCTCAGAGAGATGGCCGATCCTGGCGTAGGCTTCCCTATGGTCATACGGGACTTTGCCCCGGCAGGTCTGAGAGGCCTTATGATAGTGGCGTTTTTTTCCGCCTATATGTCCACGATGAGCACCCAAATCAACTGGGGAGCTTCCTACCTCGCCAGCGACTTCTACAAAAGATTTATAAACCCCAACGCGTCGGACTCCCGTCTGACAGAGGTATCTAGGATGTCCTCCATTTTCATCCTGATTACCGGCGGCGTGGCGGCCTGGATCATGAAAGACGTATCGGTGGACCAGGCATGGAGATTTCTCGCCAGTCTAGGCGCAGGGACGGGGGCGGTTTTCATGCTTAGATGGTTCTGGTGGAGGATAAACGCCTGGACGGAGATCTCGGCGATGATATCGTCGGTGGCCTTCTACACCGTGATCAGCCGTCTTTTTCCCATGGACGAGGAATACCGCTTAGCTCTGGTGGCGGTTCTGACGATAGCGGTCTGGCTCGTGGTGACGTGGATCACTCCGGCGGAGGACGAGGAAACCCTTTGCCGTTTCTACCGAAAGGTTCGCCCCGCTGGCAAAGGATGGCAACCTATCGCCAAGATCTGCCCCGACGTTATCTGTGACTCCGATCTCGCCCTTTCCGTAACAGGGGCGATAGCGTCAGGGATGGTGGTTTATCTGCTGTTGCCTGGTGTTGGCTTCGTCATTTTTAGGGATTTCTCAAGGGCCGCCCTGTGCGTCTCTGGAGCCCTTGCCTGTGCGACTTTGGTCTGGTTCGTGCTGTTGAGGATGTACCCTGCGGAGCGGTGAAATTTATAGCCAGTGGAAATATCCAAAAACATATCCTAATCGATGAAGAGGTGAATTTGGTGGATCAAAGGGAAAGGATGCTCGCGGGGCTACCCTACAAGGCTTGGATGGACGGACTTGCGGAGGAAAGGCTTAAGGCGAGGAAGCTGGTTCAGCAGTTCAACACGTCCGAGCCGAAGGATTTCGCCAAAAGGACGGAGCTTATCGGCAGGATCCTGGGCAAGGTCGGGAAAAACGCCTATATCGAGCCGCCCTTCAGGTGCGACTACGGCAGCAACATAGAGATAGGAGACGATTTCTACGCCAACTACAACTGCATCATACTGGACGTGGCAAAGGTGACGATAGGAAACAACGTGATGCTGGCCCCTAACGTGGCGATCTACACCGCCGGACACCCGATCCACCCGGATTCCAGAAAATCGGGCTACGAGTACGGTATCCCCATAACGATAGGAAACAACGTGTGGATCGGCGGCAACGTGGTGGTCAATCCAGGGGTCAGCATAGGACACAACGCAGTCATCGGCGCCGGTAGCGTCGTCACAAGAGACATACCGGACAACGCCATAGCCGTGGGCAATCCCTGCCGGGTGGTCCGGTACATCACCGAGGAGGACAGAAAATACTATTTTAAGGATCTAGAGTTCGACGTGGAGGATTACCGCTGATCCAGGAAGGGGAAAAGGCCAAAATATGAAGGAGCTCGCCAATATATCGGTCTACCCTTTCGACATAGAACCCTTCGGAGGCTGGGAGAACGTCGTCCAGTTTCACCGTTCACTTGGGCTGGACGGCCTGGAGGTTCTGACGGCCTTCGACGGGACGAATGGAACCCCACCGGAGGCTGTGACAGCGGTCCATTTTCCCTTCTCCATGGACTGGATGGTCCCCTGGCTTGGGGGAAACCTGGAGGGGTCTTTCTCCCGAGAGGAGATACTCTTTTTCTACGGCGGTTCCTGCCCTGACGACCTTATCGATAACCTCCGAGGCTATATACGTGACGCAGCAACCTTGAAACCGGCCTACGGGGTCTTCCACGTCACGAACAGCTCGGTGGAGGAGGTCCTGACCGGCCGCCGGGTCAACGGCTCTAAGCTGGTCCTGGAGCAGGCCGCAAAGATGCTGAACGAGGCGGTCTCGGTCTTTCCCGGAGGAGAGCCTCCGGTGAGGATGTTTTTCGAGAACTCCTGGTGGGAGGGGCTCACCTTCACCGACCCGGAGGAAACGTCGTCCTTCGCGAGCTCCCTTTCCTTCTCGAACTGGGCCTTTCTCCTGGACACGGGACATCTTCTGAACACCACCACGTCCTGCCGGTCGGAGGAGGAGGGGGTGGACTATATTTTGGACGTGGTTGGAAAGCTGCCCTCGGAGGTTCGAAGAAGGATAGAGGGCATCCACCTCAACCTCAGCCTGTCCGGCGAGGCGAGGGAGGCCCAGGGGTTGCCCGGATACGCTTCTGGAGATTTTCAGGCCAATCTGACCAGAGCCTGGGAGAGGATTTCCATGACGGACCAACACCGGCCCTTCACAACGCCCCATTGCTCTCGACTGCTGGACCTCCTTGAGCCCGACTACGTCACCCACGAGTTCATCTTCGACAACCTCGAGGACCGAAGGGCAAAGATAGCGACCCAGAGGCGAGCGCTGGGAACATGAGGGCTGGCTAAGAGATCGGAAGCCTTGAGCCTACTCACATCAGAGGAGATTTTGTCTGTCAGCCTCCGCCCATAGAAATGGAGCGTGGCTTTTTAGATAGTCCGAAGAGATATCTTCGTTTAGGTAGTCGTCGTAGTACTTTGTCCTTACTTTTCTGCTCCAATTTTCATCGAGACCAAGGCGATCGATGGTTCTTTGGACCTTTTTTTTGATTCGATCCTCTAGGTTCGGTTTTGGATATATCCGTCCGGTGGTCAGCTCAAGACGGAACCAGTCGTTCTCTACCTCAAAGGGGTCGAGAACATCGTCGCAATCGCCTTTACGACTGTTTATCCTTGCGCACGCCAGCCTGTAATTGCTCCACTCGTAGGCCAGGTCTGGGCGCTTCCTTTTGGATACGAAATGATCCACCGAATTGGCTCCTGTGATCCTTTCCACGTATATCGCCAGATAGGCGCAGATGCCTCCATAGAGAAAATGAAGGTCATCGAGGCAATTTCGCCAATACGGGGGCAGCGTTTTTTCTTTCGGTCGTGGGACATGGGAATTGATTTCGTTTTTCTTCATAAAATTAATCCCCTTTTGCCTCACCTTTTTGTCGAAGCTTTCCGGTTCCGGTTTAGGGTTCACCTGGATCATCAAGACCATCCTTTTCTCTCAGCCACGAAGTTCCAACGAATCCAGAAGGGATCGGTGTCTGACAGAACTGCTCTGAGACGGTCGTATAGCTCTACTACCTTCTCTTTGTCCGCCGTCTCGTCGCTCAAAACCTGAGATGCCTCTTCCATAACACGTTCCGCTTCAAGGGAATAGCTCGATTTTAGGTCGAAGGCCTCGCTCGTGAGCCAATCCGATATATCTCCTTGACGCACGAAATCCCTTTTCAGCAAGGATACTTCGCCCTTCACCATATCCAGATCGAACCATCCGTCTTTTTCGGGGTCGAACAGGGTTTCCGCCGATGCCATTATTAGGGGAGAGTGGGTCACGGCTATGAGCTGGGTCTTCGCTTCGGAGTTGAGCTTCTCCATAACATCCATTATGGACCTTAAAATGGTCCTCTGCCATTTAGGATGAAGGTGAGACTCTACCTCGTCCACTAGAAAAATGGCATTGAGCTCCGGCTCTTCGCCTAGAAGCTCTTTCGCCTTGAGGTGCTCTTCCCAGCACCATACAAGGAAATAGGCCAGGGCGATGATCCTCTTCATCCCGGAAGAACAGTGTACTACAGGGACGTCCTGACCGTAGGGCATCTTTATGGTCGGCATGTCCCGAACATCGTCCAGGCTTATCCTGGTAAGTTTCCCCGGTTCAAGCTTTTCGTCGGAAGGGGGGGATAGTACCTCCAATACGGAGCTCAATATGTCGAAAGGTCGTCCTTTTTCTTTCTGCCATCCTGCCCAATCCCTTATCAGCCCGTTGCAAAGCCAGGTTCCGTCCTCTCTTTCAAGTCCGTCCCATACGTCTTTGGGGCTGAAGATGTAGGCCGATGGACGCTCCTTTTCCTGCTGCTGTCCTTTCTCCTTCCAGTAGTTCCTGGCGGGATCCCACACGGCGAAGCTGCCGTCCACCATGGCGTAGAAAACCAGTCCCGGCATTCCCGGTCTGCCCCGTAGAACTCTCCAGCTTTCCAACTGGGCACTATATTCGAAGTTTGTAGCGATATCCTTGGTCTTCCCTGAAAACGAACATTTTATTATTGCCTTTTCCTTTTTTTTCGTAGGGAGGGCGATTTTTCCTATCGACAACTTAGAATTCAGCTCGGCCGGCCAGCTTCGAGTCATCGCCCACCAAGCGATATCCAAAAGAAAGCTTTTGCCGAGGCCGTTATCTCCGGTGATCAGGTTCAGCCTCTCCCCGAACTCTAGCTCCATGGATGGAGACGGGCCTATGTTTTTCGTGGAGATCTTTTTTATCACAGCGTATCCTCTCCTAACGGCGTACAAGGGAAATATGATCTAAAGCACAGGTTACCACTATACACCAACTCACCTCTTCATTCCGTACAGCTCGCTATCGTCTATTTCAATCCCTCTCCCGTCCTTTTCCCGATTCTAAACCATTGGCGAGGACCGAACAAGGAGAACACAGGGGAGCCGGATCGTTCCAGCTCCCCTGTGTCTCCTACCGCCCGGTATCGGGAAAGGTCATCGTGGTAAATCCCGTCTTTCGAGTGAGTTACCCGGTCGCCTCTAAAGCTCGACCGTCGTACCTAAGTTTTCCCTCTCCGCCTTGGAGAGAGCCAAAGCGGCACAGGCCAGGTCCTGTAGGGCTATGCCCGTCGAGTCGAAAACGGTGATCTCGTCCCTATCGGTTCTTCCTGGCGCTCTGCCATCTATTATCTGTTCCTGTGCTCCCTCGCGGAAAGAGGCGGCTCCCTCGATATCTCCGTAGGTCAGACGTCTTGAACATATCTCATCCAGAAAGGCCGCCCTGTCCTTTCCCGTCAAATGAAACAGCTCGTCGATCGAGATAGAATCGACGCAGGTCTCGGCGATGTTGTATTTCGCTCCGACCTCGTATGAGTTCATCCACTCCTCGACCTTAAAAGGCTCGATCCTCACGTAAACTCCTCCTCAGTGGTTTGGTCTAACCCTAAAACAAAAAGGCGTTCACAGCCTGCCTTGTAGCACACCTCTCGGAGTGCCGTACCTACGGCAAAGCTATGAACGCCTTTAAAATCCTCACCCGGTGATGAGGACAGGGTCGCATATTACATTGTAGACCATAATAGCACGTAAATCGCCCTTGATAAAGGGGGGACGAACGCCCTCAGCGACAATCTCATCACTTCCGTTGGCCCCAGCTATGAGTCTCCATGGGGAGAGGGGGCGGCAAAAATAGTTAGCTTGAGCTCGCTGTCGTCTATGAGGGCAAACTCCGGTCGCCTACCTGAGAGGGCTTCGCTTTCGGTGATTATAATAGGAACTCCCTCTCCCCTTTTGTCCATAATAAAACTCCTCTGGCTGTTAGGGGCGTCGACGTTCATAGGACAGCGAGCCAGCAGGGAACTTATGAGCTCGTTTCGAGCGGACTGTCTCTCCGAGATGCTTTCGATGGTCATGGTGTTAGGTATAGAGCCAGGGGAGAACAGCTCCAATCGATCGGAAAAAACGTGCAGACGAATTTTAGAGCCGTAGATAGAGTAATCCCTGTGGGCTACGGCGTTCACGATAGCTTCGAAGACGGCGTTCATGGAGAACTGGGGAGTCTCTATTCTGTTGGGGGCCTTTATCGCAAAGACCTTCATGTTGCTCTCAACAAACTTACAGCCCTCCCTTATCTGGACGTCCAGGGGACCGGTTATGTCCTTTGCATCGAGCTGGCGAGCCTCCCCTCGGGAGGTTCCTCTGTAACAGACCGCCTGGATGAAGGCGCTGGACATGTAGATGTGAGGTGATTTTGAGGCCATCAAAAGCCCTCCTACCGTAGCCCTAGGCGCGCCATCTTCGTCCTCGGAGATCATCTTCATCTTCTCCAGAAAGCTCCGATCCTCTTTGGGCGACAGAGCCGTCCTAAAGCGGTTCCAGAGATCGGGCTCCAGGTCGCTCAGAGAGGTTCCAGGAACGACCTGCTCGTCGAAGCGAATCAGCCTCGCCTGGCTACGTTGCTGAAAAAGTCGAGCCAGTACGTCAGGACGCATTTCCCTCTTAGAGCTTCCTATACGACGAAAATAGCCGTTAGGGCTTTTATGTACGAACAGGCTACGGGGAACATCTATCCTGAGGATGGCGACCTCATCGCCTTTGCCGTCGGCTATGGCTACCTTTCTGATCACACAGTCCAGAGGTGGGTCGATAGAGTCGTTGCAGATAGACCGAATCCAATCCTCCAGGAGATCCAGTTTTTCCAGAGGTATACCCTCTATCTCCCTGGTCCTGTCGTCCACCCCCAACACCACCACGCCGGAGACGGTGTTCGCCATCGCCGCCAGCTCGTCGGCCATTCCATCTCTATGAGGACCGCTTACCCTGTTTCCGCTGAACTCCACCTTCTTAAGTTCCAAAACAGAATCCTCTCCTAGAGCTATTCTGCTTAGCAGTTCTTCCGCTCTATCGGTGATCATTTTCAATCCCTCCTCCACGCTTTATACGCCAAATCACCGCTATCGGTTTGGCCTCCCCTATTGTAAACTCACATCGTGATATGACAAGAAGATCCCACAGGAGGCATACATGGACGAGCAGACCATTCATTTCTACGACAGAAACGCAGAAGACCTCCGGCGAAGCTACGACTCAGCGGACCTAACCGACCTCCACGACCTCCTCGGTTATCGGCTGCGCCCAGGGTGGGACGTCCTGGAGATAGGCTGTGGAACCGGAAGGGACGGCCTGTTTATGGCTTCCCTAGGGTGCAGGATAACGGCGGTGGACGGAAGCTCCTCCATGGTTGACCTGACAAGACAGACATTCTTGAAAGCTGGAGAGACCTGCTGCGCCATGGAGGCCGCCCTTCCCCTGCCGCCTGGGCACGCCCTGTTGGGTAAAGCCTTCGACGCCGTCGTCTCCATAGCCATGCTGATGCACGTCCCAGAGGGAGACATGGTACTCCTGGCCGAACAGATAGGGTCCCTCCTGAAACAGAAAGGCCTGTTTATCTGCTCCTTCTGCTCCGGCGAGAGGCAAGGAGACGATAGGCTCTACGTGAATCGGGATCCCGATCAGGTCAGAGGGCTGTTCGAGCCGACCGGCTTCAGGCTCCTCAGCCAGGGGCAAAACCGAGACGGCATGGGCCGGGACCTGCTCTGGCACACCATAGTGTTCGAGAGGATCAGCCATCTGAACGCCTAACGTATAGCACAGGGGGAGCCGGATCGTTCCGGCTCCCCCTGTCTCTATCGGCAAAAAAGTTCCCTCTCCATGACCTCTATTATCATCTTGGCCGCCATGGTTGGAGGTGTCTCGCCGCTCTCGACGAGCCTCTGTATCTCCGACCGCTTGGCCGATATGGCCTGGTCCTGGGCCACCCTGTGATGAAGATATTCTTTCACCATGGTGTCCATCCACTCCATGGCCTGTCTGGAACGCCTGGTTCGGAAGTAGCCAGACCGCCCCATCTTCTCCTTGAACCGGAGGACCACGTTCCACACGTCCTCGATTCCCTCTTTGGTTATGGCGGAACAGGTGTAGGCACCGGTGGTCCAGCCCTCGGTGGCGGGCCTGAGGTAGTGGAGGATCTGCTCGTAGTCCGCTCTGGTGACGAGGGCCTTCCGGCGGTTGTCGCCGTCGGCCTTGTTGACCACTATGGCGTCCGCCAGCTCGATGATGCCCTTCTTTATCCCCTGGAGATCGTCTCCCGCCCCTGTGAGGACCAGGACCATGAAGAAGTCCACCATGGACCGGACGGTGGTCTCGCTCTGGCCCACCCCTACCGTCTCGACCAGTATGACGTCGTAGCCCGCCGCCTCGCAGAGCAGCAGGGTCTCCCGGCTCTTTCTGGTGACCCCTCCTAGGGTTCCGCTGGAGGGAGAGGGCCGGATGAAGGCCCTTGGCTCCCTGGTAAGGTACTCCATCCTGGTTTTATCCCCCAGGATGGACCCTCCGGACACCGAGCTGCTTGGGTCGACCGCAAGGACCGCCACCTTATGCCCCGCCTCACAGAGGGTACAGCCCAGGGCCTCTATGAAGGTGCTCTTTCCAACCCCTGGCACTCCGGTTATCCCGACCCTAATGGCTCCTCCTGTGTGGGGCAGGACCCTCTGGACCAGTTCCTGGGCGGGATCGAAGTGTTTGGGGGCGTTGCTCTCTATGAGGGTTATGGCCCTGGAGAGGATCATCCTGTTCCCCTCCAGTATCCCCCTCTCGTAGTCGTCCAGGGTGAGCTTTTGCCTGGCGGGAGCCTTCGCCGTCCCGGTGGTTCCGGCTCCGTCTTTTACTCCCTCTACCCCGGTCATCACCCGGCAGGAAAACTGGGAGTCCCCGTCTTCAGGGACCCAGTCGGGCCTGTAGGTGTCGTAGGCCATATCTAGGGGAGATCCTGTTCCGCCAGACGACGATTGAGGATCTCCAGCATTTCCTTGGCCGCCGCCGGTATTATCGTTCCGGGACCGTAGATAGCCGCTGCTCCGTTTTCTCTCAGATATTCGTAGTCCTGAGCCGGTATAACCCCTCCGGCTATGACCATTATGTCCTCCCGTCCTCTTTTCGCCAGCTCCTCCATGAGCTGAGGAAGGAGTGTCTTGTGTCCCGCCGCCAGGGAGCTCATTCCGACTATGTGGACGTCGTTGTCCACAGCCTCCTGAGCTGTCTCCTCGGGGGTCTGGAAGAGTGCGCCGACGTCCACGTCGAAGCCCATGTCGGCGTAGGCGGTGGCCACCACCTTGGCCCCTCGGTCGTGTCCGTCCTGGCCCATTTTGGCCACCATTATCCTGGGACGTCGTCCCTCCCGTACCTCGAAATCGGCGGTCATCTCCCGGACCTCTTTTATTATGTCCTCGTCGGCGAACTCGGTGCTGTATACGCCCGAGATGGACCGAATGATAGCCTTGTGTCTGCCCGAGACCTTCTCAATAGCGTCGGATATCTCTCCCAGGCTTGCCCTTGCCCTGGCGGCGTTCACCGCCAGATCGAGGAGGTTGCCCTCGCCGGTCTCCATGGAGTAGGTTATGGCGTTGAGGGCCTGTACCACCTTGTCGTTGTCCCTCTCGGATCGAAGCTTCTCAAGCCTTCGGATCTGGGACAGTCGGACGGCAGTGTTGTCCACCTCCAGTATGTCGATAGGGTCCTCCTGTTCAAGCTGGTGGAAGTTTACCCCGAGGATCTTCTCCTTGCCCGAGTCGATGTGGGCCTGCCGTCTGGCGGAGGCTTCCTCTATCCTCATCTTGGGAAGGCCGGTCTCTATGGCCTTGGACATTCCCCCAAGCTCCTCGACCTCCTGGATGTGTCCCCAGGCCCGGCGGATAAGCTCGTCGGTCAGGGCCTCCACGTAGTAGGACCCTCCCCAGGGGTCTATGACCTTACAGACGCTGGTCTCGTCCTGGATGTAGAGCTGGGTGTTTCTGGCTATACGGGCGGAGAAGTCGGTGGGCAGCGCTATGGCCTCGTCCAGTGCGTTGGTGTGGAGCGACTGGGTGTGTCCCAGGGCCGCCGCCATGGCCTCCACGCAGGTCCTGGCTATGTTGTTGAAGGGGTCCTGGGCGGTCAGGCTCCATCCCGAGGTCTGAGAGTGGGTCCTGAGGGCCATGGACTTGGCCTTCTTGGGATCGAACTGCTTGACTATCTTCGCCCAGAGCATCCTGGCGGCCCTCATCTTGGCGACCTCCATGAAGTAGTTCTTCCCTATGGCCCAGAAGAACGAGAGCCTCGGAGCGAAGTTGTCCACGTCGAGCCCCGCCTCTATGCCGGTGCGGATGTACTCCAGACCGTCGGCAAGGGTGTAGCCGAGCTCTATGTCGGCGGTGGCCCCGGCCTCCTGCATGTGATAGCCCGATATGCTTATGCTGTTGAACTTAGGCATATGCTGGGAGGTGTAGGAGAATATGTCCCCTATGATCCTCATAGACGCCGCGGGGGGGTATATGTAGGTGTTTCGGACCATGAACTCCTTGAGTATGTCGTTTTGGATGGTTCCGCTCAACAGGGAGCGGTCCACTCCCTGTTCCTCCGCCGCGAGGATGTAAAAGGCCATGACAGGAAGAACGGCGCCGTTCATGGTCATGGAAACCGACATCTGACCGAGAGGTATGCCGGAGAAAAGTATCTCCATGTCCAGGATGGAGTCCACCGCCACCCCCGCCTTCCCCACGTCTCCCACCACTCTGGGGTGATCCGAGTCGTAGCCTCTGTGGGTCGCCAGGTCGAAGGCTATGGAGAGCCCCTTCTGTCCTGCCGCCAGGTTTCTGCGGTAGAAGGCGTTGCTCTCCTCGGCGGTTGAGAACCCGGCGTACTGCCGGACGGTCCAGGGCCGAGTGACGTACATGGTGGAGTAAGGGCCCCTCAGGAAAGGGGGCAGTCCAGCCAGGGAGTTCATGTGTCCAAGGCCCTCCACGTCCTCCCTGCGATACAGGGGTTTGAGGTCTATCTGCTCCATGGTCTTGGCGACGATGGAGTCGTAGTCCCTGCCGGTGGACCTCTCCAGATCCTCCCTCCAGGCGGCGAGGTCCGAGGGATCGAACCCCTTGGGGTTGCATTTTATCTTCGTAAAATCCGGTTTTATCGACATTATGCTATTCCTCCTGCCCTCTGGAGGGACTCCAGAACGGCGTAACAGTTGGCCTTCACGTGGATAAAGTCGTCCACTCCAGCCTGGACGTAGCTCTCCTTGAACTCCGGCGCGGGCGCTCCCGCCAGGAGGACCGTCATGGTTGGAGCTCCCTCCTTTATGGCCTTGGCCAGAGGGGGAACAAGCTCGGGATAGGTGTCGTCGGTGGAGCATATGACCGTGGCTGTCGCCCCGGATGCTACCGCCGCCTCTGCGGCGGCCTCCACCGAGTCGAAGCCGTCGCTCCTGATCACGTCGAAGTCGGCGACCTCCATGAAGGACGTGCTGAAGTCCGCCCTGCCCTTGTGCTGTTTGAGCGGTCCCATGTTTGCCAGGAAGACTGTGACCTTCCTGCCAGCCAGGGCCCCTTCCTCGGTCTTCTTCCTCAGTGCCTCAAACCTCTCGGTCCATCGGTGAGGCGATATAGGCTCAACGGTGAGGTCTCCGGAAAATCCGTCGTTAAGGACCTGCCGAACCTCGTACAACGTGGCCCCAGCCATGAAGGTCTCCATGAGGTTTTCCATAAAGCCCTCGGGGTCTCCTGCCATAGAGTCCAGCACCTTGTCGAGCTTGTCTTTCCTGTGGACCTCGTCGGTGAGCTCTCTGTAGCCCTCCACCGAGGCGGCTCTCTTGGCGGCTATCTCTTTGAGGTCCGGGGTCGTCCCCTCAAGGGGCTTTTCGGTGACGTTGGGGTACATGTTCGTCCCAACCGCACGGTCGGACCTCACGTCCAGCTTTTTGAGCCTCGACTGAAGAACCCCGTCGATCTCCCTCTGGACGTAGCCAGACTGAAGGGCCTTTATCATGCCCCCCTCGGCCTCTATGGCCTGCATGGCCTCCCAGCTGCTTTCAAGAAGCTGGGAGGTGAGCTTCTCGACGTAGTAGGAGCCCCCTGCCGGGTCTATGGGCTGGGTGAGGTTGAACTCGCTCTGGAGAAGTATCTGGATGTTTCTGGATATTCTCCTGGACTGTTCGGTCCCTGGCCTTATGGCCTCGTCGAACCGCCTCACCCAAAGGGTGTCGGTCCCACCTACGACGCCGGAGAATGCCTGGGACGTGGCCCGAAGGACGTTTACGTAAGGGTCGTAGACCGTCTGGGTGAACCTGGAGGTAGAGGCGAAGATGTCCATCTTGGCCGAGTCTCCACTGCCGCCGAAGGCCCTGACAACCTGGGACCAGAACACCCTGGCCGCCCTGAGCTTTGCTATCTCCATGAAGTAGTTGGCCCCTAAGGAGAAACTGAACCTCATGGCGGAGGCCGCCGAATCCACGTCCAGGCCCCTTATCTCCATGGCCCTGAGGTACTCTATGGCGGTAGCCATGGAGCAGGCCAGCTCCTGCACCCCGTTGGCCCCTCCGTCGTGGTAGACGTCCCCTCTAATAAGGACGGTCTTCAGGCCGGGGGCGGCCTTCCTGGACCAATGGATCGTCAGGGCTGCCTCGTCCATCAGCTGGTCCATAGGACAGGGGATGGATCCGTCCTGGGCCAGAGATCCGATAGGGTCGGCTCCGACGCATCCGCTCCACAGGGCGAGGTTCGAGGCCCTTCCCTGAGATCTGGCCCTACCGGCGAGGAGAGCGAGAAGGGGGGCGGAGGAGGGACCGGCGTAAACGTGGATCCCGTTCTTGGACAGGTCCAGGTCCGCCATTAGGTCGTCCACGTCCTTCAGGGTCGAGAGGGACAGGCCCCTAGGCTCCGACTCACCGTCCGCCCAGGCCGGGGACGTTCCGTAGGTGGTGGCACGGTCCAGTATGAGGTGGAGGGAATTGGACCCTCCGGCGAGCTCCTTTTTCACCGCCTGGTTTGAATCTTCCGGCAGGACCTCGTCGCAGCTTTGGGCGATAGCCCAGGGCCTTTGGATATAACCCGCCGCCGAGGTTCCCCTCAGATAGTCCTCTCGGCCTGGAAGGGTGTCCAGCGTCAGTCCCTCCAGGGAGGACTCCATATAGAGTGGCTCCAGGGTTATCCCTTCGTAGGTCTTAGTTAAGAGTTTTTTCTCGAAGGGAGCTCCTTTCAGCGCCGCCTCAGCCTCGGCCTTCCACTCCTCGTACGACGTAGGAGGAAACTCGTCGAAGGACACAGGAGGAAAAGGTCGCGGTTTTGCCTGTGCTTCCAGATCCATAGAAATCAACCTTCCTGAAATAGAGATAGTTACAGCCAACAAGCCTGGGCCTGGGGATAAAAAAAGAGACCACCTATACGGGCGGTCTCTGGGTACGACACTACGCAGGAAGGAACGGTCCTTCCCCATCTCAACTCGGTCCGCCCGCGCAGACTACGGTTGCTCCTGTAGACCGGTCTCCTGACTTCCGTTCATCCTACTTCCCTATCTTCCCGGATCGCTCCAGTGATACAGAGGATTTCGTCACGGTTACAGTGGCGGGGCCGCCCCGGAATCTCACCGGGTTCCCGATCATCTACAGGCACAGTTTCAATTGGCACCTTATATTAGCCCTAAGCCTTGAAGGCTGTCAAGGATCAGTTTCAAGATAATCTATTTTCGTTACAGGAGTTCGGCGACCTGACTTTAGAAAATATGTTATATTATAATGTGCAGACTTGTGATGTGCCCATCTTTGGGCCTGGACGTCCTCTCCACAGGGGAGGCTTTTTTAGATAAGGAGTGGATACATGCGAAACCTGAAAACGATCTTCGCCGTTATTCTGACGACCATAGCGATCTTTCCGTCGGCCCGTCTGGAGGCTGTAGGCAACGAGGTCATCTTCACCGACTTCAGCTGGGACAGCGCCCAGTTTCACAACCGGGTCGCGGGCTATATTCTGGAGAAGGGGTTCGACCGGAAGGTCCGGTATTCTTTCACAGAGGAGATGCCCGGCTTTTTGGGCCTCGAGAGAGGCGACCTCCATCTAGCCATGGAGACCTGGGTGGATAACTCTATATCCTTCTGGGACAAGGCTAAGGAGCGAGGGAGGATAGTCGACCTGGGCAAAAACTACCCCGACGCGCCTCAGGGCTGGTACGTGCCGGCCTACGTGGTTAAAGGGGACCCTAAAAGAGGTATAGAGCCCCTGGCGCCGGACCTTAAGTCGGTGTCGGACCTGCCAAAATACTGGGAGGTATTCAAGGATCCCGAGGATAAAGGCAAAGGACGTTTTCTCAACGGTCCGACCGGATGGCCTGTGAGCGTCAAAAACGCCTCCAAGCTGGAGGCCTACGGCCTGGACGAGACCTACTCCAACTTCTACGCCGGATCCGGCGCGGCCCTGGCGGTAGGCATAGCAGGAGCCTACGAAAAGGGACAGCCAGTCCTGGCCTACTACTGGGAGCCAACCCCTCTGCTTGGCAAATACGATATGATAAAGCTGGAGGAGCCCCCTTACGATCCTGAGGTATGGAAGGGATCAGGAGCCTGTGCCTTCCCAGCCTGCCGGGTGCTGAAGACCGGCAACGCCGCTTTTTTAGAGAGCGAGCCGGAGATAAAGGCCTTCGTAGAGGCCTACGCAACCTCTTTGGAGCTCACCAGCACCGCACTGGCTAAGATGGACGCCGAAGGTATGACCCACGACGAAGCGGCCAGGTGGTTTTTGAGGGAACACCCCGATCTGTGGGCATCCTGGGTCGACGAAGAGGTCAGGGTAAAGGTCCTCGCCGCCCTGAAGGCCGACGGTTAGAGCCATGTACTCAACCAGATTCGATCCCCTGCCCCCTCCGCCGTTTTGCGACCTAAAGGGCAGCCTTGATAAACTGATCCACTGGTCCAGCCCTCTCCTGTCGGAAGGGGAGATAGAGGCGTCAAAGAATGCCGCCGACTCCTTTGGCGAGGGAGATGGCCCAGCCCTCCAGGCAAAACTGGACGGCCTGAGGACCGACGGCGACGCCGTACTGGACCTTGTCCCCTACTGGAAGGGCTGGTACCTCAGACAGAGGGACGCCCTTCCGGTAAACGTAAACCCTTTCTACCTCTTCGACGCAGACTCGGTTCCCAAGGAGGAGGATTTCTGTCGCTTAGCCGCCAGGCTCACACTAGGGGCGGCGTCCTTCTGTCTCGACCTGGACGAAGGCCGAGTTCCACAGGAGAGCCTAAAGGGCTTTCCCCTCTGTATGAGAGGCTACGACCAAATGTTTAGATCCTCAAGGGGGGCCTTTAGGGGAACCGACAAAATCGTAACCGGAGACCCCGACTCCCTGGAGGGCAGGAGCGTCTTGGTGATGGTGAAAGGACGGTTGCACCTGCTGCCGGTCATATCCTCCGGTGGCTCACTCCGAGGACTGGACGACCTCACCGAGGCCCTCAGATCCCTTGTGGAACGGTCCACCGAGGACGAACTGCCTATAGGGCTGATGACCTGCCCTCAAAGGGACGAGGCCGCCGACATAAGGTCCGCCCTCACCGAGGACGAGGCCAACGGAAAAACCTTGAGACAGGTCGAGGGAGCCCTGTTCGCCCTCTGTCTCGACGGAGAGTGCGGCACCGGAACGGAGAGGGCCGCCAGGCATTTTCTATTCGACCAAGGTGAAAACCGGTGGTTCGAGAAGTCCTTCCAGCTCATAGTCACCTCCGACGGCCTAAGCGGCATAAACTTCGAGCACTCCAGCAGGGACGGAACCCACATGGGCCCCCTTGTCCGGGAGATCCAGAGCAGATCTCACAGGCCCTTTCCTCAGGAGGACAGGCCGGAAAAGGGCCTTGACCTACACTTCGACCTGTCCCAGGAACTGCTGGACCGGCTTAAATCGGTCAAGGAGGGCTGTATGGCCCTCAGGGAATCGCTGATCCAACGGCCTTTCCTGTTCGAGCGCTACGGAAGGGAGCACATGAAGGCGGCGGGAGTGAGCCCCGACTGTTTCGTTCAGATGGCCATGATGATCGCCCAGAGGAAGCTCTGGCCCTCCTGGATGAGCGTCTACGAATCGGTCCAGATGCGCCGATTCCAGGGGGGCAGGACCGAGGGAACCAGGCCAATAACCGCCGAGGCGGTGGCCTTCGTCCGTGCCTTCGAGGCGGGGGCGGACAGGGAGACCCTTAGGGCCGCCCTGAAAGACGCCAGCGAGGCCCACAAGGGCAGGATATCCCTATGCATGGCGGGACAGGCCCCGGAGGGACATCTAGCTCTGCTCCGACAGGTCTGGCTGAAATACGGCCCCTCTATGGGGATCGACGACGAACCGGAGCTCTACCGATCTCCATCCTGGCTCAAGATGACGAAAAACTACCTGTCCTCCAGCACCACATCGGGGGAGGGGCTGGCCCTGGCGGGCTACGGCCCGGTGGAACAGGGAGGGCTGAGCGCCAGATATCTATCTCGGCCCAACCGACTGGTCTTCCACATAGGCTCCTGGAGCTGCGACGGCGACCTGGCGGAGCGTTTCACCCAGGCCCTGGACGGTGCGTTGAGGGATATGGAGGACATATAGAGTACCGGCGGCCGCACCTTAAGAGGTGCGGCCGCCGGTCTTTTTCGGTGATAAGATCATATTAGCCAATAATCAAGCTCTCCGGTAGAATAGTCTTCAGTTGACAGTACCTCAGAAAATCTGTTTACAGGACAAAGGAGGGATTTTCGTGAACCAAAGGTGGACCATCTCATTTAAGGGACTGGGCCTAATAGAAGAGGGCTCGGTCAGGATTGCCCCTCTCATGCTGTTTACAGGGGACAACAACTCTGGGAAAAGCTACGTAATGGTTCTGCTGTGGGGAATAATAGCCCTTGGGAGAACCCTCTTTCCCGATAAAATCCCACAGAGCCGATCTTACCAATCATGCCAACGTTGGCTATCGGAAAAGATCTCTTTCATGGAAGAGAATAACATCGAAGGGATAAAGATAGAGCCTCAAGACATGGACCTCTTCGTAGAATGGTTTAGCGAAAACCTAAACAACAAAAGAAACTACCTCTCCAGCCAGCTTTTTGGCGAAGACAGAGTAAAAATTAAAGAGCTCAGCGTCGGTGACTACTCAAGAGAATCGTCTCTGGAACTCAGGATAGAAAAAAACGGCCAACATAACAACCGCTACTCCAGCGGTAAAAACCACGTAAGGTTCCCTATGTGGGAGGAGACGCCTGGACCGTTGGAAATATATCGAATGATACAATATCTTGCCTGGAAAATCGTCATCGGTGACCTTGGGGCACCGCTGTATCCTCCCCAAAACATGCTTGCTATACCGGCGGGAGAGATACTCTATCTTCCTGCGGCCAGAACAGGCTTTACCTTAATGAGAAAAATGCTGGCATCAGCGGCCTTTGGCTCTGGAGGAGAAAACATGAACCTCCTCCTTCCAGCAAGACGATTTATGCAACGGTTTTTAAACATCTCCTTCGAGCTGAAAAAGAACGACTACTCCTCTTTTGCGGATATCCTGGAATCGGAGGTTCTGCTCGGACACATCGGAGAAAACAACGCTCCCCTGCCGGACTACAGCTACTATCCTGCGGGGAAAGATGGGGACTCCATACCCCTTTGGCTGACCTCCTCTCTTGTGACCGAGATATCCCCTCTGTTGCTCTTCCTGCGGAGTGGAGACCGCTTTAACTCCCTGATCATCGAAGAGCCTGAAGCACATCTGCACCTGGAGATGCAAAAGGCGCTGGCCCGACTGCTGGTTCGTCTGGTAAACAAAGGTCTCCCAATCTGGTTTACCACCCACGGAGACACCTTCTTCCAGCAGATGAGCAACCTGGTAAAAGCCTCCTCCGTCGACGGAGAAACCCTCAAGGAAATCTCCCTTGATAGGGATGAAACCATCGAGCCTAAAGACGTCTCAGCCTTCTACTTTAAGCGTCAGGTCGACCAGAGGGGAAAAACGACAACCAATATCGACAGACTCACCGTAGACGAAGGCGGCATAGCAGGACCGGCTTTCACCGACAGCATTCTATCCCTTGCGGAGGAAACCTTCTTTCTCAAAAAAGCCATAGAGAAAAGGGAAACGGACGATGAAGATTGATCGAATATCAAAGGACTACTATTCCATCGGAACAGAGCTCTGGGCAGAGAAAAAGGAACAAACCGGTAAAGCCAGGATAAAAATAAAGCTACCTTATGAAGGGATCCTTTTTCAGTACGACCATAAAATTGCCTTTCTTTTCGACCACAAGAAAAGAGCTGATGGAATAGTTTTCGCAAAGAATTCGGAGGGTTGGGCTCTCTTTATCCTGGAAATAAAGAAAACCGTTGGTGACACCGAGTGGAGGAAGATAAAGGATCAGTGGTATGGAGCCTGGCTCCACGCCAAGGCTATTTCGGGAATCCTAGAGCTGGACTTCCCAAAGAACGTCAGTTTTGTCGTAGCCTATGAAAAAGAACGGATAGTGAAGGAATCCAGCGATCCGATTCTCTTAAAACTGCAGACACAAGAAAACCATCCTGAGGAAAGCAAAAAATACCTGGAGTGGACTCAAAGCAAGGCAGAATTATCGGAAATCGGAAACGTTAGCTTTAAAAAAATAACTCTTAACGACGGAGAGGGGCTCTTCGAGCCGATCCTCGACTGATCCTTAGGAAAAGAGCCTGCCCAAACCTGGGCAGGCTCTGCGCTAGCTACACCTGAACGATCCCCCTGATCTGATCCAGGGTTATGTAAAATATCTCCGATATTATCCGGTCCAGAGTCTCTTTCGGAGCAAGGCGGACCGCACCGACCAGGGGAGCTAACTCTTCCTTTGAAAATCGCTGAGATAGCAGACTCAAAGTCAGTTCTGCCCTCTCAGCCCTAGTTTTTTCTTCCATTTCTTTTCCTATTTTTCTTCCTATTTCTTTAACTTCTTGGTCTAGCTTCTGCTCTAGTTCTCTTTCTATTTCTTTAACCTCTTTTTCCATTTTCTCCTCAAGCTCTTTTTCTATTTTCTCCTCAAGCTCTTTCCCTATCTTCTCCTCAAGCTCTTTCTTTATCTCTTCCCTCATGTATAGCTCTAAACTGGTAACGTAAGGCACTTTTTTCACCTCCAGCATGGAACGAACGTTACGGCCAAGCTCATAACGCCTGTTAACATCCTCGAAAGAAACTATCCAGTCGATAAAAAAGCACAGCGACTCTATCTGATCGTTTGTAAAACCCTTTCGGATCAGCCGCCTTATCAGAGACAGCTGGAACACCATCTTCGTGCGATCATCGGATTTTCGGATCCTATCGTGAAGCTCAGGGAGATGGAAAGCGACCATAGGACAAAATCAAACAAGATCACACCCCCTCTTGGCTCTATCATAGCACCAAAAATCAGGCCCTGTGACCTAGCGTTACGGGATACGTTCACTCGAAATCCGATCGTATCTTTGAGAGCTGATTCCAGAGTCGCTCCTTCACCATGGAGATGGTTATGGCGGACTGGCTCTTGTGGATAGCGTCGCTCTCTCTCACCACCGTATCGAGAACCGACTTTATCAAGGTAGAGGGCATGGAGATAGCCCCCTCATCTCCCATAGAGGGAATCGACAGGGGAAAGAGGAAGTCTCCCGCCTTTCGGAGCCATCGAAGATCGACCCTGGAGAGGGTATAGCTTTTTTTACCACCTATCCTCTGATCCATAAAAGCCTTGGCGTCGGAGAAACGCTCTTCGTCTCTGTGCCCTGCGGACACCAGGGAGCCCACCAAAGAGGAGGCAAGCTCCATCTCTAACAGCAGTTGTGCCATCTTCGCCTTATGGTTTATATTTAAAATTCTCTCGCTGATAACGTCGGGGAAGGGGCCCTGACCGGGATCCCTCCGCTCCAGCGACAAAAGCCTCTGGCTCAGGCGGTGGACCTCTTCTTTCGGAACGACCTGAGGGACGACCTTATCGATGGACCTAAGGTCCTCAAAAGAGGCCACCGTCCGAACCTTTTCTCCGTCGAACAGGGCAAAACCCGAAAGCACCCCAGGACGGGCCTTAAAGACCTCCTCCATCAAGGCTATCCCCGAGGGAACCTGAAAATCCTGACAGATATGTTCAAGCAGGCGATCGAAAACCCTATCTCCGTAGGTCGCGAAGTGGAGGGGCCCCGGAAGGCCCTCTACGCCCCTCTCGAACAGATCCCTGTCCACTGTGAGACAGGTTCCATCGGGTATGCCAAAAATCCCTCTCAGGACGAACACCTTATCCTGGGTCCCAGAGGCGACCTGCCCTCCTAGCTCCTTCAGGTAGGACGACTCTACGATGGACTCCCATATATCCTTAAGATCCACCGGCAGGACCTCTCGGTCCCAGATCCTCTCCCAGGACCGATAGAGATCGAACCGCTCTCTCGGCCCCATCTCCATCCTCTCCACCTGCTCCCTCTGCTCGATAAGCCTTGTTTTAGAGCTCTTCTCAAGCTGCTCGACGGTGATCCTACCTGAGGCCAGGTCGTCAAACTCCTCTGGAGAGACAGGAAGCAGAGAAAAGGGCATCGTCCCGACCATGGACATGGCCTGGGAAAACCTGCTCATCAGCCGGTCGTATATGATCCTCTCCACCGAATCGACGTAGCACAGGTTTAGCACCTCGATACGGTCGTGCTTCTGGCCTATACGGTCGATACGGCCCACCCTCTGCTCCACCTTCATAGGATTCCAGGGCAGATCGAAGTTTATAAGCATATCGGCGGTCTGGAGGTTCAACCCCTCCGCGGCGGCGTCGGTGCACAGCAGGACGTCTATATCGCCGCTTAAAAATCGCCTCTTCACCGTCTCTCGGTCGACTCGCTCCATGTCGCCGTTGGACTTAAAGCAGCGGCACTCTCTACCGGAGTAGGTGCCCAGCCTCATCTTACGGTCTTTGCCCCTTATATGGGAGATAAGGTTCTCCAGTGTATCGACGTACCTGGTGAAAATAACCGTCTGGGCGACCCTTCCGTCGAACCTCCGTCTATCGAGAACCGAAAGGAGATACTGGACCTTCGAGGGAACCTGAAAGGACAGGTCCTTTATGGTGTCCAGCATATCCCTAAGCCTATCGGCCTCCCACTTTAGATCCTGAACGGTTCTATCCTTGAGAAGGTCGGGAAAAACGTCCTCCGGTGACTCGTCGTCCTCCAGGAACGGCTCGTCGAGAAGTTCCTGCTCCAGCTCCTCCACGGTCTCGTAGTGTCCCAACGATCGCTCGACCTTCTCCAGCCTCCTCTCCAGGGATTTAAGAAGGGCGTGGACGCTTGAGGCGAACCTCTGCCTCAGAAGGCTCAGGTAAAAACCTAGGCTTTTTTTCCTGCTCTCGTCGGCCTTTCCGCTGGAGATCTTGTGGAACAGATCGGAACAGTACCGTTCCAGATCGTCGTAGACTTTTTTCTCCTCCGGCGAAAACCTTATGTCCGGCACAGGGAGAACCTCCCGGACCGCCAGTTTCCGGTCCAAAAGCCCTCTATCGCCGTAGACCCTCAACAGCTCTCTTGTGTGACGAAGCATCACCCTGGAAAGAGGGGCCACAGCAAATAGGTATCGCTCCAAGGTGCTTAAGTCGTCCCTGGACAGCCTCCTGCCGCTCCAGAGCCTCTTCAAAGATTCGTCCAGCCTGCCGCCGCTGAAACATTCCCTCAAAAACCAGCTGTAGGTCGGATCCTGAGATGAAATTGACGACGACACCGCCTGGAGAAAGTCCCTTTCGTCGCCATCGGAAAGCCGACCGTCGTCCCTAAACCTCTTCAGCGAGTCGTAATAGCGGTCCACGAGGGAGGGAGAGCCGCCAAAGGCACCGACCCGACCGGTGAGCTTGAGAAGGTCGTAGGCCTCTATCCAGCTTAGCTGCATCGGTGTAGCGGTGGCCAGAGACAGAGAACTTGTCCTCTCCCTCAGCAGGTCCCTGACGGTTTTGTACAGTCCGCCGTAATCGGGAGAAAACCGGCAGGGATCGAAAGGGGGAATCTCCCTTCGCCGGGCGTAGTGGGCTTCGTCCAGTAGCACCAGGTCGAAAGGGGGAGCCCCTTTTATCGCCTGGACCCTGTCCTTACGCTGCAATATCCCCGTGGAGACCAGAGAGAGAGGCTTACTCAGGGGATCGGACCTCAGGTTGTCCACGTTGAAGTCAAGATAGAACTTGTCCGCCATCTCCCTTCGCCACTGCTCCACCAGCCCGGCGGGAGCGGCTATCATGATCCGCTTCGCCACCTTGGACAGCACCAGAGAGCGAAAGGCCAGCCCCGCCTCTATGGTCTTTCCCAGCCCCACCTCGTCGCAGAGCAAATAGCCCATAGGCCAGGAATCGACCAGCCTTCGGGCCACCACCCTCTGGTGGGGCCAAGGGGCCACAGGGGCGGTCTCCATGCCGACGTAAAGCCCTCCCGGCAAAGTCGGACCGGCCTCTATCAGCGAAAAGCGAAGCCACTCCAGAGGACTGGGGGCAGGCCCGGTCAAACCGGGCTTGCCGTCGAGCTCAACAGGTCGGGAAGGACTCCTGGAAAAGGATATAAGCCTCTCACGGACCGCCTCTGGAAGAGGCAGGACCCTGAGATGTCTGTGTTCATCTCCCCATATGACCTCAAAATCCTCTCGGTGTTTCCCGATCCTTCCGGCACTGGGACCGGCCCACCAATCGGCCTCCAGGGTTATGTTCTCGGCGTTGCGGACCAGGGCGGTTCGAGACTCGTTGAGAGATCCCGAGGCCATGAGCCAACGGTGGTGGCGATCCCGGAAGAGGGCCCACTTTTCGTGGACGTACCCTCCCTCGGGAGAGTCGAAAGGAAGGGGCTCTCTTGTTCCAGGGCGAACCCTGAAGGCCACCTTGACCTCTAAAACCCCTCTTGCGACCATCCAGGCCAGAAGCTCTACCCCCCGGGATTCCTCCTTTGGCCAGCGATGGCAGTCGCCAAGGCGGTCCTGAAGCCGAAGGGAAAGCCTCTCCTCGTCGCCCTTTAAGATAGCCTCCACGTCGGCGGGGTCCAGATCGGCACCGACTATAAGCCTCATAGAGCCCCCTTCCTCGGAGAAGGAGGAAAAACCCTGAGAGGCCACCGCCAGCGAGGAAGAGGTGAAAAAACCGGCGACCCTCAGGTATTCCTGCGAACGAGACAGGGCGGGAACGTAAAACTCCCTCAGTATATCGACCTGAGAGCCGTCGGGACGGACCTCGGAGGTTCTGTAGGAATCCTGCCAGTGGAAATCGGTAAAACCGCCCGATCTGCCCGAGGCCATCTAGATCACTCCTTCAGTCCAAACAGTATAAACTCCGCCTCCTTGCGGAGGGTTTCGTCTCCCACCTGATCGGCCCATATCCTGAGCAGATCGACGACGGTGGACCGGTTGTCCGAGCCGTTACGCTCCAGATATCCCCGGGCGACCGGCACGTCTCCCTCCCGATAGGCCATTATCAGGCCCTGAAGGACGTCCCACTCGGTCTTAGGCGACTGGACACGACGGGCGGACCTCTCCTCCGGAAGGGCAATCCTCAGAGAGCTGCCCTTTTTCACCAAAGGGGCGAAGTAGCCGTCGTCGGCTCCCTGGGCGGACCTACGTCCACCTATATCGTCGTTTATGCCTATAAATCGGCCATCAGGGGAATAGCCGCCGTTTCTCACCTCAAGGGCTATACCCAGCGATCGGGAGAGGTTTAGGGCCTCGCTGTAGGGAAACTGGCCCAGGCCGAATATGCCGAGCATAGTCAGGGCCATTCCCGCCTCAGGGGAGAGGTCCTCCATCTTGAGATGTCCTCCGGTGATTCGGGCCATTCTGTTCTGGGCCACCACCTGGGAAGCCTCGTTCATGGCCCTCACAGGGGAGACCCTTTCCTCTCCGTCCATAACCGGCCAGTTCTCCGACAAAACCCTGAGGGCCCTGCCGTAACTGCCGACCATCTCGTCTACCGGGTTCAGCCTGAGTGCCCGAAAATCCTCCAGCCCCTGGGACACCGCGGACCGTATCTCCTGCTGCACCCCAACCCCTCCGAAGCCCGACCAGAGAGAGGGCTCCCTCTCCTCCATGGACCTCTTGCGGCAGGAGATGAAGATAGAGCTTACCCCTGCAGCCATTTCTTTATGATGGATATCTCTAGCTGACTCCGACTCAACCGGCATAGAGGAGGTTATAACCCAACCGTTCTCGATCAGGGCGATAGTCAAGGTCTCCCAGGCGTTCTGGCTCTTGTGGGTGAACATCATGGTCATTATGCCGTCGTCTTTCAGAACCCTCCGGGCCTCCTGAAAGATCTCCCCCATCGTCCTCTCGTAGGCGGCCTTGGCCCCGGCGGCCCCTCCGTCTCGGTCGGGGTTCGCCACCGCCTCGTCGGCTTTGTTGGTGAGCCTGTTTCGGTAGAGATCGGGATAGAGGTCGAAAAGGGTCCGTCTCTGCCAGACGTAGAAGTAGTCCGAAAGCTCGGCGTACTGGACGTTGTTGTAGTAAGGGGGGTCGAAACAGATGACGTCCACCGACCGATCGTCAACCGACTCCATATGGGCGGCGGTTCCGTTGACGATGGTCACAGGAGGCTTTCCACCGGTGGCCTTTCTGATCGGGTCCGCCAGCTCCGCTATGCCTTTATAAGCATCAATAACTTGGGATAAGCCCCAAGCAAAGCCCGAGTTTTCACCAGAGAAAATCAGCTCTCCCATGGTCCACTTCAAGGAAAAATCATGCCTGGTAAATGTATGTGCTATTACACCTCTGCTAGCGTGCCACAACGTCTGACGGCTGTTGTAGTCCAGGCCCTTGTCTATGGCGAACTGGAGGTAGGTCACCACCGCCCTCCCTCTCTCCTCCCCAAGCTCGGACAGAATGCGAGGTTTAAGGGAGTTGAGCTCCTCTATGAGGGTCAGGTGGCCCAGAAGCTGCCTGGGAGTGAACATATCGCACCACCGGGACATGCCGTATATAGCCGGTCTCATATCGTTGCCCTGAGGAAAGCTTTCCGTCGGGATCAGGCCCATGTCGTCCCATCGGTCCCAGTTGGCCTCAAGGGTCCTCTGTGCCTCGTCCAGAGCCGCCAGGTCCGCCTGGTTCGGCGGTCGGAAAAACCGCACCTTCTCCGTCTTTATCTGGCCCGCCTTGGCTCCGGTTTTATAACGCTGGATATCTCCATTGCCGTCCAGCTTAGGCTGATACCTGACCGCCGCCACGGCGTAGAGGACGTCTTTCCACCTTCCGTGAGGCGATTCCCCCCGGGCCTGTCTTTTTATCTCGTCGGCGTCGATGGTCTGTCGGCAGTGGACGCACTGGCCGACCCCTCTGGCCACGGTGGACAGCTCGGGGTTCTGGCCCTCAGGGCCTTTTCCCTTTACGACAGGGTAGGTCTTGAACCGGACCTTTCCCCCGGAGGGAGAGCCGTCGGTGATAACCTCCACCCCCCACTTATCGCCGCTGCCTTTCGCCAACCAGCAGGTGTTGAGCAGCGGAGCGTCTCCACCACAGTGAGGACAGATTACCTGGCGGGTGAAGAGGATTCCCGTTTGATCATACTCTTTCCCGGAAAATTCCCTAAATAGGTCCTCATCGTCGCCACATATTTTTCTTAATACCTGAACCTCTTGTCTAGGAATCTCGGAGAAAGGCGTTACGAACTCCATTTTCAAGGACACTGCATCGACAAGTTTTTGCCCCCATCGTTCAATGTCCTCACACAGGGACACCCCGAACTTAAAAGGGAAACTAAGAGTCCCATGAAGAATTGCTGTGGCAACGGGGTTTAATTCATTTGCCACTACATCGCAACCACATCTCAACCCCTCAAAAGGGATTGAGCCTCCCCCAGATGTTAAGTCAAGAATCTTTTTGCCCTTCAGCATAACGCTTGGGGATTCCGTAAAAGCCCTTGTATATCCATAGAGATTTTCTGGATTCCACTTTATGGAGGAACCAAGGATAGAAACGACCTCTTGTCTTTGGGCAAACTCAATCCTTTCTTTTATGTGATAGGGATCAGCAGGCACTTTACAGACCTCCATCTTTTCAGGGAGATCACAATTATTTAGCTCCTCAGATTCATTTTTCCATCTTAAGAGCACTGCATCTTTTGCAAGAGAAGAGGAAGCTTCTTCTAGTTTGGAGATCATCGACCTGCATTGAGAGCGTCTGAGATTCTCAGCGTTCAAAAAAGGCATTAAGCTGGTACTAGGAATAAAAAGGTCACCGGATTTTTCATCGATCTCGACCAGGTCCAGCACCTTTCCGGTCAGCACCCACTCCTGGTCGCCTATTCTGACCACTCGTTTCTCTATGCCAAGCTCCTGGAGAAACCAGTCCGGGTCGGTGTCCGCAGGGAGGATCGATCCCAGTATGGCCGCCCTGCTGGGGGTCAGAGGTCGACGGGCCCACCAGACGTGGAGAAAGTATAGAGGAGGTAAAGCAGAGCTGGCACCTCGTTCCCTCTGGGTCTCCGCCCCAACCTGGTGGCAGGGGAATCCCGCCTCTATGAGCCTTAGATCGTGGTGTTCGGTCAAAGTCATCAATTCCCTTCCTTGGTCCTTATGTCCTATTCCAGCCTGAGCCGGTCGAGCATCTTCGATACCTGCGGGTCGTGGGGCTGACCGGAGAGGAGTATTTTAAGCCCTGTCCTGGCCCAGCGGTTGGCGGCGGAGCCGTAGTCGGTTATGCGGGAAAACCAGTAGGCTCCCTCTTCCCGGGAGAACCGGGCAACCCTCCGGGCCAGAAGCTCCACCCGGTCGAGCTCTTTTATCCTCTCCTGAAGCTTGAAGATCAGCGCCAGCTTATAGCCCGCCTCGTCGTCCAGAGGTATATTGCCTCTAAACTCTATCTTACCTCCCTCTAAAAAACCTCCAAGGTCCAGGGGGATTCCCGATCCGTCGGTGACGTAGGAGAGCACCGACTTTATTATCGGTATGGTCCTTTTGAGAGACGGGCCGTATATGGTTCCCCTCTCTTTCAGTTTTTTCTGTGAACCGGCCTTTCTCTCTTTTATCATCATCACAGGGGAGGGCCTGTCCCTGTGATCGGTGACCCGGAGGATCCAAGGTGCGTTTTTTACCAGGGGCCTCAGGCTTTCGTCGTAGAGCACCTTAAAGTCCAGTCCTGGATCCTTCAGCAGTTTCTGTCTCGTCATCTATTTTCCAGCTCTCTCTCCTATGGCTTCTATCATGGGACAACCGTCCTCGGGGGATTTTATCTCAATAAAGCCTCTGGTGTCGCTCCCCGGCGTCACCAGACCCTGCAATGTCTCGAAAAGCTCCCTAAGGCTCTGGATGGCCTTAGGGGTCGCGTCGGATATGGTTAGGGATATCCTCCCTCCACCGGGAAGCTCCCATTCGTTTATCTCAAAACAGTTCACCACCGAGGTCGCCCCTCTGCCGTAGAGCCGGGGCATCTTCCTGAGGAGATCCATAAGGAGAGGGTCGTCACCTTTAAGCGTAAGGCTGATCTCCCTTTTACCTTCGTCCAGGCTGACCCACCCTTTTTCCACCGCCTTGCCTTTCGTTATTATGACCGTGTCGGCGGTTATGGCGTAGGTGGCCACGTTGTCCTTATTCACCAAAACAACCGGAGCTCCGTCCTGTCCCGAGCTTACATCGTAAAGGTAGGCGTTTCCCTGTAATACCTGATCTATTATGGAGTCCTCTACATCCCTCTCGTCGGTGTCCTGTCTCCATTCGGTCACTTTTTTGTTAACCTGGCCGACACGGATTTCTCCTCGGTTCAGAACCTCGTCCCTGACCTTTCGCTGGACGTCCTCTTTTTTAGGCCCAGAGTCTTTGCCCCAGCCCCTTTTTTTGATTCCCTCAGTGGTTATCAGGGAGTAGTCTTTGTCCCCTATCGATACGTGAAGAGGCATAGGGGTCTCGACGGAGAAAAGCTCCTCCGGCAGGGCCGTGTCGTCGTCGATCCTGCCGACAACCCCCCAGGCCCCTTTTTCGACTCCCTCCCTGATGATCTGTTCCAGCAGGTCGAAGGACTCAAGCACCGGCCAGTTTCGGTTTACGAAGAAGTTGGAGCGTATCTCCCCTATCGGGGCCATGTCTTTACCTCCCAGAAATAGCTGTTTTACTATGTCCAGGCCCTTGCCGTCCAGGCTGGAGCGGGAGAAGACTTTCATGTCCTCCATGAGGGCTTCCCTGATCCTGTGGACGAAGCCCTCTCCTCCCTCGCCTCCGGCGGTCTTTATCTCCTTTACCTTGAATATGCCACCCCCTGAGGGGATCACTAACCTGTTGTACGACTGGGTTAGCCTGGTCCTCAGGTCCTGCTCTTTTGCCCTGAGCTGCTCTTTCAGGCCTCTCTCCCGGATCTGTTTTTCCGTTATGCCGTACTTTTGGTAATCCCCCTCCAGCTTTTTCATGGCGAGGATCTGTTTTGACATCTCGAATAGCTCCATAGACCTCCGATTACGGCGTTCTTCCTCATCGGGAAACAGAAGGCCGTCGGATCCGGTGTTTTTGACCGAAACCGTCTCGGGGAGAAGCAAAAAGACCATGTTCTGGTTTTTTCTGGGAAGGTTGTTTCCCCTCTGTGTTATAAAGTCCTCCGGTCGAATATCGTTGATGCGAAGGGATATCATGCAGAGCTGGGGCTTGTCTCCGCTCTCCGGGACGTCCTCCGGGGAGGTTACGTCGTTGTGGACTGCGAATCCCATAGAGCCGTCTTTTACCATCTCCCTGGCCTTTGACTCGAGCTCGGTGAGGATCTGGTCCTGGGTGATAGACCCACGGATTCTGGATATGGCCACGTTTAACGTCGGCTCGGTGCTGGCGTAGTATCTGCCGTTTTTGAAGTGAAGATAGTAGGCTCGACCGTCCAGTGCCTTCAGGGCCTCCTGAACCTGGCTCGGGGGCAGGAGGGGATAGGATATGTTCATGAAGGCTTCCTGTTCGGTCAGGCCGAAGATCCTGCTGTCCAGACCCTGGTCCTGGCCTGCGAGGCTGTGCAAAAAGATGGTCCGCCAGGAATATTCGTGCATAGGGATCTTGTCTGGATGGGGGTTTTCTTCGTCCGCCAGTTGGGCGTTGCTCAGTTTTCCCTCCAGGTTTTCGGTGTCTGGAGCCCCTATATCGGCGTTCAAAACCGGCAGAAGACCGTTGTTCTGGGTTCTGCCTATGATCTCGTCGGCGGTTCTGACGTCGTGAAAGTCAAGGTGGCAGCCGTGGATCATGGGGACGTTCAGGCGGTTTTTCCATATGGACCTGACCGCCAGTGACAGGACACGAAGGACCCCTCTGGTCCCCTGAAAGGTCTCTAAGGTGGCCAGTTTTTCGTTCAGAAAGTCTATAAGTGTGGGATGGAAGGGATAGGTCCCTAACATGACGGTCCGGTACTCCTCCCTCTGAACCTCCTCGGGGAAGTAGCGACCGTTTTTTTCGTACATCTGGACGTATTGGGCGATGGTGGATCTGGCACCCTCCTGGTCTATGGAGACGAAGAGCCTTTTTCCCATAACCGACGATAGTTCGTTGCCGTGTACCGGAACCACCACCGACTCGTCCCTGGAGACCACGCTGGCTATGCCGCTGGAGGCACGCTGAAGCATGGCGGCGGCGTATTCCTCGCTCACCTCCCGGTCCGACTCCCTCTCAAGCATTTTTTTCAGTTCCGAGGTATGGCTAGCGAAGGCGTCGGAGGATCCCGCCAGGGTTATGACTATGGCTATTCCGGGGTTTTTTCGGGCGTAGCCAAGAAAGGCCATCAAGAAAGACCCTATCATGTCCTGGGCGTCGGGATAGGCGACGTTCCACCTAGCGACGTACTGGGCCAACTCGTCTATCATGACCAGGGCTTTCCTGCCGGAGAACACCTTCTCGAAGAAGGCCTCGTCCGGTGCGTCTTTTTTGCCAAGGTATAGGGAGAGCTGGTCGCAAAGCTCGTGGCCTCCCATCTGAAAGGCCAGCTCGTCCCAGAGCCCGTATGGACGGACCTCGGTTCCCTCGTTTTTCCTCACGGCGAGCTCGTCTCCGCACATGGCGACCACCGCCACCTCTTCCGGCTCGGGCAGTATGTCCGACGGGAAGGGGGCCAGTAGGGGCAGCACGGTGGATGCCAGATCTTTGCCTCTGTAGGCAAGATGGGTGCAGGCTATGAGGGTGTGGGTTTTTCCTCCTCCGAAGGAGGTCTCAAGCCTCTGGAGGGAAGGGGCGGTGGTGTCGCCTTTTATCCGGGAGAAGACGTTTCTTAGGACCGTTTTAAGGCCGTAGGTGGCGTAGGTCCCTTCGGAGAAAAACTGTTCTCCGTCGCTGTAGATGCCGTGGGTCTGTGCTTTCTTTCCTTTATAGTGGTTTACGACCTGGCTCAGTGAAGCGGTGAATATGTCCAGGTTTATATTGCCCTCAAGAAGGTCCTGCCGAGGTTTGCAGTTTTCTAGGACACCCAAGGTTCATTCCTCCTAGCGTAGTTTTCTTTCCTGTATATGGATAAAGCAAAAAATATCGTACAAAAACCCTTTATACGCTACACGAAAAACGCCTTATAGTCCATAGGGGATTGTCCCTATAAGAGTACCGGCGGCCACAGCCTAAGAGGTGCGGTCGCCGGTTTTGTGGTTCTGTCTGTGCCAATCAGGGCCCACCGAGTGGAGGGCCTTCACTACCTTGGGATCGTAGAGGATCCCGCTGCCCTGGTCGAATAGCTCCAGGATCTTCTCCAGGGGCCAGCCCTCTTTGTAGGTCCTCCTGCTGGATAGGGCGTCGAAGGCGTCGGCCACGGCGACGATCCTTCCTGCCAGGCTGACCTGGTCTCCTGAGAGGCCCTCGGGGTAGCCGCTTCCGTCCAGTTTTTCGTGGTGTTCCAGAAGGGCCTGTCTGGCGGTGGAGCTCAGTTTAACGGTTTTGAGTATGTCCCTTCCCAGAGAGGGATGTTCCTTTATCCTGGCGAACTCATCTTCGGTTAATTTAGCGGGTTTTTGCAGTATGGCGTCGGGGATGCCTATTTTTCCCACATCGTGAAGTGTGGCTCCCAGAACCAGCTCCTCGACGAAGTCGGAGGAACATCCTAATGCGACCGCTAACTCTCTTGAGAGGGAGGCGACCCTCTCCGAGTGTCCCCTCGTCTCGGGGTCTTTGGCGTCCACCGCGGCGACCACCGCCTTTATGGCCCCTTCCACCGCCAGAAGCCTCTCTTGCTCCCTCTTCAGAGCCACGGAAAACCAGGAGACCGAGAGTATCATTGCCATGGCGCTCCTAAGGTCCTCCCTGGATACGTTTTTAAACCAGCCCAGTACCACAAGCCCTTCCCAGCCCTGGGCGGGCTTGACCAGTAGCCTATAGGGGGGGTCGCCTCCGGGAATTTTTAAAAGAGACGATGAGTCGTCCAACGCCACAACCGCCCCACTGTGGGACAGGTCCTGGGCGTCTTTCTCGGAGAGATTTTTCTCCAGAAGCCTTATGGAGGTCAGCTTCTCTATCTCCGGCCACACCCGATCCAAAATCCCCTCAGGAGATCGCTCCGCTCCGCCGTTCCACGAGTCGGAGGTGATGGAGGACAGCACGTCGGTGTAGATAGAGCCCATCTTGACCGACCGGGACATGGAGATCGCCCGAATAGATGCCACCGTAACGTAGGCCAGAAACAGCCCCCAAAGAGCGCCTGTCGTGGGGATCCACATATACAGGACCTCGAGGGTGAAGTAGGGCAACACCAGCACCACCGCCACAGTCGCAAGAAGGGCCATCCAGCTCCAGGAAAAGGCCATAAGCCCCAAAAGCCCCCCGGCCAGGGAGGCCAGAGAGGCCCATATCCCTCCGGCCCAGGTAGGCAATACCGCTATGGCCCTGTCCTGAAGGAGGTTGTGGATGGAGAGGGCCACAAACAGGGCACCAGGAACCGACCTGACCCGTCCGTCTCTGTACATGGACAAGGTGTCCTGAACCCCTAGCCCTGCGGCGTTTATCCCGACCACGACCAAGGACCCCTTGAATTTGTCCTCCGAGACCCGGCCCCTCAGGACATCCACGTACTCGTAAACCGGTATATCCTTGAGGTCAAAGGGGGAGAGAACCACCCCTCCGTCGGGAGTCATAGGGAACACCCTGTCCCCTAGGGTCAGGTAGCTGTAAAGAGGTCCGGTCTCTAGACCGACTGTATCCCCTGTGTGAGCCATGGCTCCCGCCAAGGTTATAGAGGGCAGAGACCGACCTTCTACGTTCCACAGAGGATAGGAAAACCGGTAAAGTCCGTCCACGTCTGGGGCCACGTTGGCGACCCCTACGTGTTTAACGGAACGATAGAGCTGCTCATAGGGCGGTATAGGCTTTGTTCCCTCTCCGGTGTCCGAGAGGTGTATGGCCAGCACGCAGTTGCCGTGGTCTCTGACCTCACCGGCCAGGAGAAGATCCTCCGATAGGGAGGAGCTTTCGGGAAACAGAAGGTCAACGACGACGGTCTTAGCCTGAGACAGCTTGGTTAAAAGCTCCCCATGGGTCGATCTCGGCCAAGGCCAGGAGCCTAGATCCTGAAACGAAGGCTCCTGAGCCAACACCGCCACCAAAGAGGTGGAGGAGCAGGACGAGCTCAGGCTGTCTATGTACCGGTCCATCATGGATCGGTTCGATTTCATCAGAGGGGCGGGGTTCCAACAGGCCAGGCCTCCTCCGACCGCCGCAATGGCGAACAGGGCAATCGTCCAAGGCAAAGAGAGGAGACCTGGTTTTCTCATAGATCGACGGGGACCTTAAGATAGCAGATAAAAGCCTCTTTTTTTCCTCTAACCGCGGCGGTTTTCGCTATGACGGTGACCTTACAGGGAACCCGGAAGTCGAATCCGTTCTCCTCTATGAGGGTCGCTGCCCTGTCCGGTACGACGATAGCCCCGTCAGGGTCCAGGAATACCCCTTCCTTCAGTATCAGGGCCTTATCGGAGGTCGCCCAAGCGGGGGAAGCCCCGAAGATACGGTCAAGCGTCGACTGAGAGCCTAGATCCTTTCTGAGCTTGAACATCCCCTCCTGGACGAAAGAATCTCGATCTACGTAGGATACGCCGTAGACCTCCTTACCTGAGGCAGATCGAACCGATATGACCATAGAGGGGTCGAAAGGTTGGGCACCAAGATCTATGACCAACGAATCAAACCCTTTACCATCGTAGGAAACGGTCTTTTTAGGGGTAAAGCCCGGAATCTCCTGGACAACCGCCCCTCTCACCGCCTTCATGGGGATAGCGCCCCAGAGCGAATAGATTTCGCCGTCCCAGTTGGAGCTGAGTATCTGGACTCCTTTTATTGCCCCCTTGACGGAGGAGACCACTTTGTCTTTGACCATAAAATCCACCATGGTGGTGGTGGACTGGATTCGGACGCCCTGGATAAACTCCAGGAGGTTTCTCTGAAGGTCCACCATAGCCGCCCTTTTAGCCAGCAGCTGCCCTCCGGCAGTTCCTTTGGAGGGGTCGGGGACCACCCCCTGCCCCATGGCTATAACCCTGTCCTGTTCCCACAGGACACCGGTTGGAAGCTCGTTGGAATAGCCGGGGAGAGCACACAACAGGAACAACACAAACGTAAGTAGATATTTCAGAGACCCTTTTACAGCCACCTAGACCACCTCCTTTTAAATTATACTAACCTATGAACCGATACGGATACAAGGGCCATATGGCATATAAGCTACATCTGGTGCATAATATAGTTGGGTCTCTAAAGCGAGGAGGTGGGGCGATGGCAATGTACGTCGTCTCCGTGAAGGATCTTGAACCTGGCATGATGGTGGCTCAGCCCCTGATAAAACAGGGAGGGGTTCCGTTGGTCGCCCAGGACGTGGTACTGACGTCGCCCTTGATAGAGGCTATCGGTCGCCACGGGTTTCAGCAGGTCCTAATCAGAGAGGGAAACGAACCCAATGAAACGCCCCCTTCACTGGTGTCCCCCGACACCGATCGAGAGGGTAGGCGAAAGGTAGAGGCCGTCTTTTCTGAGGTCATAAGCAAGATGACCATCTCCAACAGAGATGTTGAGGTGCTATCCAACCTGATGTCCTCGGTTATGGAGGAATTATCCAGAGGAGGCCCGCTTTTTCTGGGGAACCTCAAGGCGATCGAGGACATGGACAGGGTGACTTTCGATCACTGCTGGTCGGTCGCGGTGCTGTCACTGGCCCTGTACCGAAAGGCGGTGGAGGAGGCATGGGTTCCCCTGGGAAGCTTTCAGGACGGCGTCAACCTGGGACTGGGGGCGGTCCTTCACGATCTGGGCAAACTTAGGGTTCCACCGGAGATACTCAACAAGCCCGGGAAGCTTGACGACGAAGAGTGGGAGACCATGAGGCTCCATCCCTGGTATGGCCTTGAGTTGCTCAGAAGCCAGCCTAACGTGATGCCCATGGCGAGGGGAATCGTGATCCACCACCATCAGAGGCTGGATGGAAAGGGATACGGCCCGAGACAGAGCGAGAATATCCTGTCCGGCGAGGCCATACCTAAGGCTGTGAGGATAGTTTCCGTGGCGGACGTCTACGACGCTCTTGCCACCGATCGGCCATATCGCCCAGGGTTCTTGCCATGGGAGGTCTTAAAGCTAATGAGGTCTTCGGTGGGAACCGCCCTGGATCCTGTCGCCTTCGGACTGCTCGAACAGGTCGTTATACCCTTCCCCGTCGGGTGCTTCGTCCTGATGAAGGGCGGAGAGATCTGCATGATCACCCGTTCGGGCATGGACCACGAGAGGCCCTCCCCAAAGGGAGCACCCTGGGCCAGGGTTTTAGCGGTTATGTCGTCCAAAAAGGGCAGGATTCCAGGAGAGGTGTTCGAGTTCCTGTCCGACGAGGTCCTCCTAGGAGCCACAACTTTAAGAGGCCTTGCCTGGAGGGTGGCCAGGGAGCTTTCCGGAGTATCGGAGGATCTCGCGTCAAAACTCAGCATCTCCCGCTGGGCGATCCACGCCCAGTGGAAGGAGCGGATCGCCAAGGCCTTCAGTGGGGAAGTCCCTCACTGAGCAACCTGACAGTGGCCTTAGCCAGCAAAGCAGCACCGATAGGGAGGGCACCCTCGTCTAAGTCGAAGTATGGACTGTGGAGAGGGGCGGCCCTCCCTTTTGTCCTGTCCTCTATACCTAAGGTGAAGTAACACGACGGGAAGAGCTCGGCGAAGTAGGCGAAGTCGTCGACGCCCATGGAGGGACGGTCTATGGGCACTACCCCTCTGTCTCCCAGGATCTCCCTGGCGCAGGAGGAGACCACGTCGCACACCTTGGGATCGTTTATAAGGGGCGGATATCCCTGAACGAAGGAGATCTCCCCGTGGGCGCCCATGGCCCTAGGAACTTCCTCCGCAACGGTTCTGACCTCCGTCCTCAATCTCTCCCTAAGCTCCCTGTCCACCGTCCTGATAATCCCCTCCATCCTTATCTCCGAGGCCACCACGTTTCGGCCCCTTCCGCCGTGGATGGTTCCCACGGTGAGGACCGCTGAGTCGACCGGGTCGGTCCTCCTGCTGACGATCTGCTGAAGGGCGGTGACGGTCTGACAGGCGATCGCCAGGGCGTCCACCCCTCTGTGGGGCTCAGCGCCGTGACATCCCTCTCCCCTTATGACCAGGTCGAACATATCGGAAGCCGCCATGGCCTTTCCGGGATTGACACCGATAGTTCCGGTGGGCAGGGATGGGTTGACGTGGAGCGCCAGGGCGGCAATGACGTTTTCCCCCTCCAGCAGGCCGTCGTCTATCATCGGTTTAGCCCCACCGGAGGTCTCCTCCGCTGGCTGGAAGGCGAATATCACCTTTCCCCTGAAGTCCTTTCTGGCCGACAGTATTTTAGCCGCCCCTAGGGCACAGGCGGTGTGGCCGTCGTGTCCACATGCGTGCATCCTGCCGGGGTATTCCGACGAGAAGGTCAGTCCAGTTTCCTCCTGTATGGCCAGGGCGTCCATGTCGGCCCTTATGACCACCGTAGGGCCAGGGCCAGTACCCTCTATCCACGCCCCCACCCCTGTCCCAGCGAAACGGCGGTGAAGTACGCCCATGGAATCCAGCTCCCTCTCCACCGTGGACGCCGTCTGCTCCAGATCGAAGTCGAGCCCAGGGGACCTATGGATCTCCCTGCGGACCTCGGTGAGCCATTCGCCTATTCCTCTTGCCTGAACCATAGTATCCATTTTACCATCTCCCTTTTCCCCGGTTGACAAAAGAAGCGACCAGGGGATATAATTCCCTCCAATAGCATATCGTTAAAGGCGATGAACCGGAAGCCCCTCATGCAAAAAGCGAACGACCAGAGAGAGATCTCCACCGGCTGGAAGGGATCTTGGGCGCTGCATGGTGGGATAAGGTCCGGCGAGCTGGTGCCGAAAGGCGGCCTTAGGCCGTCGTAGTAGGTGTCCCGGTCGGTCTCCGTCATAGGGCCATAAGCGGGATATCGGAGGATATCCAACCAGGGTGGTACCGCGGGTCTTCAGCCCGTCCCTCGATGAGGGGCGGGCTTTTTGTCGTACCCTCCGTCCTGGTATTTCTCCGTAGTCCAATCAGGGTGGTACCGCGGGTTTCGGCTCGTCCCTATCTCAGGGGCGAGCTTTTTTGTACAATTAGGATATCATAGGAGACCGAGGACAGGTTCGTCCTCGGGACGTCAGAAAACCTAGGAGGGAAAGAGATGTTCAGAGGCACCGGCACAGCGCTTATAACCCCCTTTAACGAAGGGGCTTTCGACGAGGCAGCCTATCGTAAATTCATCGACTTTCAGTTAGAGGGAGGGGTGGACGCCCTTATAGTCCTTGGCACCACAGGAGAGGCCCCCTCTGTGACAGAAGAGGAGCGGGCACGGATAATATCCTGCGCCGTCTCCCACTCAAATGGCAGGGTTCCTGTCATAGTCGGGACCGGCAGCAACTCCACAGCCCACACCGTCTCCATGAGCGTTCAGGCCCAGGAACTGGGTGCCGACGGGGTGCTGGTGGTGACACCCTACTACAACAAGCCAACCCAGGAGGGGCTGCACCTCCACTTCAAGGCGGTGGCGGAGGCTCTGTCGATCCCGGTGATAGTCTACAACGTCCCTGGCAGGACGGGATGCAACATACTTCCCGAGACGGTGGCCAGGCTTCTGGATACACCTAACATAGTCGGCATAAAAGAGGCCAGCGGCGATATGGCCCAGGTGGACCAGCTCATTAGGCTGGTCAAGCCGGTCCGTCCCGACTTTATGGTCTACTCGGGCAACGATGACCAAGCCTTTCATCTGGTGTGCAGCGGAGGGGACGGAATAATCTCGGTGCTGTCCAACGTGGCCCCAAGGGAGATGTCCTTCATGGTTGACCGAATACTGGCGGGAGATCTGGAGGAGGCCAGAATCGAGCACCTCAGGCTGTTCCCCCTCATGAAGGGCCTTTTCGTCGAGAGCAACCCTATACCGGTCAAGTACGGTGTCGCAAAGCTCGGCTATTGCACCGAGGAGATCCGACTGCCCCTGACGACGGCGTCCCAATCGACCAAGGACAGGGTGGACAGGGATCTGGAAAACCTGGGGATCACGGGATGAAGTACGGCATAGTGGGATCCTCCGGCCGGATGGGCCGGGAGCTTATAGAGGTATTCGGGCCGGAGAACTGCGTGGCCACCATATCCCTGGAGGACGAGACCATTCTGGACTCTCCGGAGGTCATAGTGGATTTCTCCAGGCCCGAGGCCCTGAAGAGAACCCTGGAGGTCTGTCGTGAATACCGTTCCGCCTTAGTTCTGGGGACAACAGCCCTCACAGAGGATCACATGGTCCAGGTCAAGGAGCTCGCCCAGTCGGTGGCGGTGGTCCAGGGATATAACTTCTCCGTAGGGATAGGGGTTCTCAGGATGATACTGAGACAGTACGCCCCGGCCCTGTCTGAGTGGGACGTTGAGATATCCGAGACCCACCATATCCACAAGGTGGACGCCCCATCCGGGACGGCCATCACGCTAAAGAAAGAGGTAGGGAGGGACTGCCCGACCCACTCCCTCAGGATGGGAGGGGTTCCAGGGGACCACTCGGTGAGCTTCGCCAACGAGGGCGAGGTTCTGACCTTGACCCACCGGGCCATCTCCCGAAAGGTCTTCGCCATGGGGGCCCTCCAGGCCGCCAGGTTCGCCATCGGGCAACAGCCCGGGCTTTACGATTTTGAGGAGGTAGTTTCATGCGCACTGAAGAGGTGATCCGTCTCATAAAGGAGTCGATAAAGAAGACCCCCGTCACTGTCTACGTGTCGGGCAACCTTGAGGGAATCTCCTGGGGAGAGCTCCGCTTCGTCGGAGGCAAGGACTTCGGGGTGATCCGGGGGGACAAGGCCCTGGTGGAGTCGATCCTTGAGGCCAACAAAGAGGCCATAACCGACTTCGAGATGGTGGTGGAGGCCAGGAACTCCGCCGTTCCCATGGCGGACCTGACCCGTTACGAGGCCAGAATCGAGCCAGGCGCGATCATCAGGGACATGGTGGAGATAGGCAAAGGCGCGGTAATCATGATGGGAGCGGTCATAAACATCGGGGCCGTCATAGGCGAGGGCACCATGATCGACATGAACGCCGTCCTAGGCGGCAGGGCCACGGTGGGCAAAAACTGTCACATCGGTGCCGGTGCGGTCCTGGCGGGGGTAATCGAGCCTCCCTGTGCTATGCCGGTGATCATAGGCGACGACGTCATGGTAGGAGCCAACGCCGTGATCTTCGAGGGGGTCCAGGTCGGAGCCGGTGCGGTTGTGGCCGCAGGGGCGATAGTGACGAAAGACGTCCCTCCAGGGGTGGTTGTCGCTGGGATCCCAGCTAAAGTGATCAAAAACGTCGACGGCCAGACCGCCGACAAAACCCGCATCGTGGCGGACCTCAGGGAGCTTTAAAAATGGCCCTGGTGGTCCAGAAATACGGCGGTTCGTCGGTTGCCACGGCGGACCACATAAAGGCGGTTGCCGCAAAGGTGGCGAAAAGGGTAAAGTCCGGGGACAGGCTGGCGGTTGTGGTCTCCGCTATGGGGGACACCACCGACGACCTAATAGCCCTGGCGGGGAGTGTAAGCTCCACGCCGAGCCCCAGGGAGATGGACATGCTCCTGTCCACAGGGGAACAGACATCGGCGGCGCTGCTCGCCATGGCCCTCCAGGATATGGGGATATCGGCGGTGTCGCTGAACGCCTTCCAGTTGGGAATAGCCACAGACGGAAGATACAGCGACGCCCGAATCGTCGATCTGGACCTCACAGGGCTGAAAGAGAGGCTTAAAACCGCCGAGGTGGCGGTGATCACCGGCTTTCAGGGGATATCCCCAGGAGGGGACGTCACCACCTTAGGTCGAGGGGGCTCGGACACCTCCGCCATAGCCATAGCGGCAAAACTGGAGGTCCGCTGCGAGATATACAGCGACGTCGAGGGCATATACACCTGCGACCCCAGGATGGTCCCGGAGGCGAAGAAGCTGTCCCACGTGGTCTACGACGAGATGCTTGAGATGGCCGCTATGGGGGCAAAGGTGCTTCACTCCAGAGGTGTGGAGATAGCCAAAAAATACGAGGTGGAGCTCTACTGTGGCTCCACCTTCTCGGATAGGGAGGGAACTATGGTGGTCAGCGCGCTTCCAGAGTGGTTGGAACAGCCGGTGGTGACAGGTATAGCGGTGGATATGGATCAGATGAAGGTGACAGTGGAGAACCTCCCCGACGGGGTAGACCTTCTGACTAGGCTCTTCGGCTGTCTCGCCGCCGACGGGGTGAACGTGGACATGATTTCCACCGTATCCGCCGGAGGCAGAACCTCCATAACCTTCTCGGTGGTGTCGGGCCACATATGCCAGGTCAGGACCTCGGTCCGCCAGAGCCTCGAGGGCATAGAGGGCTGGACCCTGTCCGACGACGAGGCGGTCGCCAAGGTGTCGGCGGTGGGGGTTGGCATGAAGACCAGCTCCGGTGTGGCCGCCAGGTTCTACTCCGCCCTTGACGGTGCGGAGGTGGAAGTGCTTTGCACCACCACATCGGAGATAAAGATATCGGTGCTGGTGCCAAGGGATCAGGCCAGCGCCGCCGCTAAAGCACTGGTATCCGAGTTCGACCGCAAGGAATCAGACTGATGCTGGCCCCTCTATACGGTCCTCTGCCTCTGGCGGTGGAAAGAGCGGAGGGAGTGGAGATTTTCACCGACAAAGGGGTTTTTCTGGACTGCTACGCCGGGATAGGGGTCATGGCCATGGGGCACTCCTACCCTCCTTCGGTGGAGGCGGTGGCGGAGAAGTCCAGCCGTTATATGCACCTCTCAAATTACTTTCAGGACCCCGATGGTCTGAGGATGGCCGAGACCCTGCTGGCGCTGGACGGAAGGGACGGCCAGGTGGCCTACTCCAACTCAGGGGCGGAAGCCACCGAAGCGGCGATAAAGGCGGTGAAGGTATTAAGGCCGGGAAAAACGGTGTCGTTCAGGGGCAACTTTCACGGCAGGACCTGCGGGGCCCTGTCTTTAACCTGGGGCCCTACGATCCGAAAGCCCTTCGAGCCCCTGCTAGGGGACGTGGTCTTTCTGCCTCAGGAGGGCGACAGCCTCAGGGACTTCTGCCGTGCCAACGACGTCTCGGCGGTTTTTCTGGAGACCTTTCAGGGAAACAGCGGGGTCATCCCCTGCCCGGAGGACCTGGCTGATGCCATAAGGGAGCTACACCAGGAGGGGCGATTCCTGCTGGTGGCCGACGAGATCCAGTCGGGCATAGGCAGAACGGGAAAGGGATACGGCTATCAGCACTACGGCCTTAAGCCCGACCTGGTGACACTGGGGAAGGGGATAGGTGGAGGGCTGCCCCTAGGGGCCCTGATGGCCTTCGGCCACAGCCCCTTCAAACAAGGCGACCACGGCTCCACCTTCGCCCCTAACCCTGTAGCCTTAGCGGCAGGGCTACCGGTGGTGGAGGCCATGACCGAGGACTTTCTGGCGGAGGTGACGAGGAAGGGAGAGAGGCTTCGCAAGGGCCTTGCCGGGCTCCCCTGGGTCAGGTCGGTGCGAGGAGCTGGCCTGATGATAGGGGCCCTAACCGACTACGCTCCAGGGGTCTCTAAGATGGCCTTCGATAGGGGGGTCCTTCTGAACGTAGCGGGAGGAGCCATAAGGTTCCTGCCGGCTCTGAACATCTCCGACGAGGACATAGACCGCATGCTGGAGGCCCTCAGGTTCTCCCTCTAGTGGGAGAGCTTTTGGGCCAGCCGGTCCAGCAAAGCGGAGAAGGCGAACACCAGGACTATCAGGACCACCGACAGGGCGGCAGCCTGGGAGAACATGAGCTCGGTGATGCACTCCAGTATCCTGACGGTCAGGAGGTTCCACCTCACCGACACCAAAAATATCAGTGCGCTGACGGCGGTCATGGAGACGGCGAATATCGCCCTGGCCCCTCCAAGTATGGAGGGCAGTATCAGAGGGATCACCACATCCCGAAAGGCCCTGCCCCTTGAGGCCCCGAGGTCCATGGCGGCCTCCTCAATGGAACCGTCGATCTGGGCCATTGAGGCCATCATCAGCCTGACCGCCGGAGCGCCGTACCTAAAGACGCACAGGGCCACCATGACGGTCATGGTTCCGGTGAGGACTAAAGGTCCCGAGTTAAAGGCGGAGACGTAGGCGATGCCTACCACAGTCCCCGGAAGAACCGAGTTGAGAAGTGATGTAAACTCCATCCAGGGAGACCGGCCGTTCACGACGGAGAAGGCCACAGCTAGAGCTAGCAGTGTCCCTATCACCGTTGAGATCGACGCAAGGAGCAAGGTGTCCCCGATGGACCTCATGCCAGAGGTGAAGGCGTAGCGGTAGTTCTCCAGGGTCAGACTGTGGTCCAAACCCCAGGCCTCCACGAAGGACCCGGCGAATATTATGCCGTAGAGGTAGAGAACAAAGGCGGCTATGGCCCCGATAGGCAGCAGCACCGACCAACGGCCCACCGGTCCAAGCTGAAACGCCCTGGAACCTCTGTCTCTCCCTGTGACGGTGACGAAGCTCCTATCCCTGGTCCAACGCCTCTGAAGGAGGTACACCAAAAGGGCAGGGGCCATCAGTATTAGGGCCAACGTCGCCCCACCTCTAAGGTCGTACATTCCGGTTATCCTCAGATAGGCCTCGGTGGTCAGGACGGGAAACCTGTGTCCTCCCATGACCATAGGGGAGGCGAAATCCGCCAGAGACAGGCCGAACAGCACCAAAAAGGAGTTGCCCAATCCAGGTATGGACAGTGGAAGTGTGACGGTGCTGAAAGCCTGCCAACGGGTCGCCCCGAGGTCCATGGCCCCCTCCTCCAGGTCGGTGCTGGATCCCTCCATAACTCCCCTCAAGGTCAGATAGGCCAGAGGAAAGTAGGTCAGCAGCTCCGCCAGCCAGGTCCCGATAAAACCGTAGATATCCATATCCGGCAGAGACAGCAGCTTTGGCACGGTCCCCCCCGGGCCTAACGTGAGGGTCAGGGCTATGGCGGTGGTGAAGGGAGGGGATACCAGAGGCAGCACCGTTATGGCGGTCATGGCCTTTTTTACCGCCCCAGGCAGGGCCATCCTGGAGGAACCGAAGGCGAAGAGAAAACCCAGGGCAGTCCCTGAGGCAGCCACGGCGGTGGCAAGGCTCATGGAGTTAAACAGTGCCTCCCAGGTTCCCCTTTGGGACAGGGCCGATACGAAGGGCTCCAGGGACGGGCCACCGTCGCCCATTATCACCGACGACAGAAGGCGGCCCAGGGGATAGACCACGAACACCCCCAGAGCCGCCCAGATCGCTATTTTTACCGAACTACCTCTTCCACCCATTTCTTCACCAATCTCTCCCTGTTCTCCCCGGCCCAGGCTATGTCCATGGGAAGTATCTTCATGGAGGACATGTCCAGCTCCGCAGTGGCAGGCGGCACGTCGGGGTTGGTTGGGATCAGGTTTATCTCGTTCTCGCCGTAGAGCTTCTGCATCCTCTCGCTTGAGGCCCAGTCGAGAAAAGCCCTTCCCAGGTCGGGGTCTTTAGCCCCTGCCACCAGAGCCATGGCCTCTATTCCGGCCACAACCCCCTCTTTGGGGTAGCTGATGACCACATCGTATCCCTTTTGGACCATCTCAAGGCCGTCCACCAGGAAGAAGATTCCCCCTGCCGCCTGACCTCTGGCAACCGGAAGGGCTCCACCGGCGCCGCTTTTTGTGTAGGTCTGGACCGACGAGTCCAGCTTAACCTGATATTCGAAGGCCTTTTCCTCGCCCATGGCCTGTACCAGGCTCAGGATGCGGTACATGGCGGTTCCGGAGGTTCTGGCATCGGCCATCTGGAGCTTTTTGCCGTAGGCCGGGTTCAGAAGGTCCTCCCAGGAGGCCGGGGCCTCAAGGCCCTTGTCCTTCAGGAACTGACCGTTGGTCATAAAGCATATCGGGTCCAAAGCCACACCGGTCCAGTAGCCGTCTTTGTCCTTGAACTCAGCCGGTATTACCTCCGACCCCTTGGGGGAATAGGGCTCGAAAAGGCCTTTGGCCACGCCGTCCACAAAAGCCTCGGCCATATTTCCGAAAACCACGTCCACCTGGGGGTTGGCCTTCTCCGCCTCCAGTCGGGCTTGAAGCTCACCGGAGGAGAACCTTATCCACTGGACCTTTACCCCCGTATCGGCGGTGAAGGCGTCGAAGATAGCCTTGGCGTAACGCTCGGACCATATGGTGTAGGCCCGTAGGGTCTTGGCCTCACCGTAGGTGGCCATAGAGGTCAGCCCCAGAGCCACCAAACAGGCTATGGCGATGCTTTTTACTTGCTTCCTCACTTAAATCATCCCTCTCTTTTGGAGCACCTCTAGAAACTTAATTTTAAGTTCCCTCGGAGAGACCGTCCCGCCTACGCCCTGTTTGAATGGCTACGTCGGAACGATCTCTCCGGGGATCAGCGTTTTTAGAGATTCCTTTGAGTTGTCCCCTAGATTGTATCCAGAAAGGAGAGGGGTTTCTATATCCAGATACCGTTACAAAGTAACGTAAGTGGTCTAGGGCAGTGCCACCACCAGAGAGGGGTCGAAGGACAGATCCACCGAGTCCCCCTCCTGCCAGACCTTTATGCCAGGATAGAAGTTCTCCATCGCCAGGAGGGACTGGCCGTCGCCGAGCCTCAAGGTGTACTCCATCCTGTCGCCGCTGAAGACCACCTGGGTCACGGTGCCACCCAGAAGCCCTCCCCCCTGCGATAGGGACAGGGTTTCGGGACGAAGGACCAGTGAGACCTTCTCTCCCTTCCGATAGCTCTTGCCCTCGAGGAGCCTGGCGGACAGGTTACTGCCTCCGGTGGATATCCGGGAGGTCAGGCCGTCCAGGTCGTCCAAGGTCCCCTCGAGTATGTTGGCCTGGCCTATGAAGTCCGCCACGAAGGTGCTCTCCGGGGCGGTGTATATCTGAAAGGGTGTCCCTATCTGCTCCACCTGGCCCTTGTTCATTACCATTATCCGGTCCGCCATGGTCAGGGCCTCTTTCTGGTCGTGGGTGACGTAGAGACAGGTTATATCCAGCTGCTTCTGGATCCTCCTTATCTCGGTCCTCATATGGATACGGAGCTTGGCGTCCAGGTTTGAGAGGGGCTCGTCCATGAGGAGGACCTTCGGCCTCATCACCAGCACCCTCGCCAAGGCCACCCTCTGCTGTTCACCACCGGATAGCTGGTTGGGGTAACGCTTCTCCACCTGGGACAGCCCCACCATCTCCAGGCCCTGGACGACCTTCGTCTTTATGTCCTTCGCCGACTCGTTCCTCATCCTGAGGCCGTAGGCCACGTTGTCCCCTACGGTCATGTGGGGAAAGAGGGCGTAGTTCTGGAAGACGAAGCCTATGTGTCTTTTGTTCACCATTACGTCGGTGACGTCCTGGCCGTCTATGAGTATCCTCCCCGACGTAGGGGTCTCGAAACCGGCGACCATCCTTAGGGTGGTGGTCTTTCCGCAGCCCGAGGGCCCTAGGAAGGTGACCAATTCCCCTCCCTTTACGTCCAGATCCAGCTCTTTAACGGCGTGAAAGGGGACGTTGTCCTTTACGAAAGTCTTGGCTATTTTGCTGAGTTGAAGAGATACGGCCATCAGAGAGTTCCTCCCTGTCCTTTATAGGTATGTCCTGTGGCCCTGGCCAGAAGGCCTAGAAGACCGCTGAATACGAAAACCATGGCTATGAGCACTATGGAAAAAGCGCAGGCGTTGCCGAACTGGAGCTCGGTCATGCACTCAAGTATCCTGGTGGTGAGGAGAGACCAGCTGACGGACACCAGAAATATGGTGGCGCTTATGGCGGTCATAGAGTGGATAAACAGATACTTCATTCCCGCCAGCACCGCCGGGACCACCAGAGGAAAGGTGACCTTCCGGAAGGTGGTTATGGACGACGCTCCCAGGCTCATGGATGCCTCCTCCATGGACCGGTCAATCTGGTGAAGGGAGGCTATCACCGCCCTTATGCCCGCCGAGTCGTAGCGAAACACGTAGGCCGCCACTAGGATGGCCATGGTGCCGGTGAGCATAAAGGGCTTTCCGTTGAAGGCTATGACGTAGGCTATACCTACCACCGTCCCGGGCAGGGCGTAGTTGAGGAGGGAGACTATCTCCATCAGGCCGTTGCCGGGAAAGGGCTTTCTCTGGGTTATGTAGGCTATGGCCACAGCCAGGAGGGCCCCTATAGGTGTAGCGGTAAGGGCTATCATGAGGGTGTCCTTTATGGCCTTCTGGCCGTGGTCCACCACGTAGACGAAGTTCTCCAGGGTGAACGAATTATTTACCCCCCAGGCCTTTGTAAAGGCCCCGGCCACTATGAGAGAATAGAGGAACAATATAAAGGCGATCACGGCGCCGCAGGCTATAAGGACCGACCACTCTGTTATAGGCCCAAGTCCCTTTGTGGTAGTCCTGGCACCGGACTTTCCTGTGACGGTGACGTAGCTTTTCCTGGAGACCCAGAAACGCTGGAGCAAGAACACCGCCAGAGCTGGGACAAGAAGGACGAACGACAGAGCCGCCCCTCCCCGAAGGTCGTAGAGGCCGGTTATCTGGAGATATGCCTGGGTGGGCAGCACGGGAAACTGGTGTCCCGCCAGAACCAGTGGAGTAGCGAAGTCCGCCAAGGAGCAGGCAAAAAGGAGCAACATCGAGTTGGCTATCCCCGGCACAGACAGAGGCAGAGTTACCGTCCGAAAAACCTTAAAAGGCGATGCCCCCAGGCTTAAGCCTGCGTCCTCCAGGTTTGGGTCTATACAGGAGAGCACCGCCGCTATGGTCAAAAAGGCGACGGGGAAGTAGGTCAGAGACTCGGATATCCAGGTTCCCCAGAACCCGTAGAGGCTAAAGGCCTTTATCCCCAGCATCTTGAGGAGAATGCCGTTAGGGCCCAGGGATAGGGTCAGGGCTATGCTGCTGGTAAAAGGCGGCGATATGAGGGGCAGTACGGTGATAGCCCCTATAAACCACCGGATGGGCCTTGGCATGGAGATCTTTGTCACAGCCAGGGCGAAGAGGAACCCCAAAAAGGTTCCTGTCACAGCGACAGCTCCAGCGAGCCTCAAACTGTTGAAAAAGGCCAGTCGGTCGTACCAGTTGGTCATAACCGCAGCGATGTTGGCCCCTGAGAGCTGGCCCTCCACTATGAAAGTCATTGCGAGCAGTTTTAAAAAAGGATACAGGACGAAGACGCCCAAGGAGACCCATATTGCAGCGACCACAGGGATCAGTGACCTGTCCATATTAGCCGATCTGTTCACGTGAAAACCCCTTTCCTGAGGGCATCAAAGAGAGAAAGGGCTCGACGGTAGCTTTCGAGCCCTCTCGGAGACTGTAACCTTAAACTAGCGGATGACCTCGTTTATCCAGCGGTCCACGTAGGCCTTTCTCTTCTCCCCTTTCCACTCCGTCGGAACGGAGAGAAGGGTCACTTTTGAGACGTCCAGGGCCGGGTTTGAGACTTTGACCGACGACAGGACCGGTATGTAGTTTATGCTGTTGTCCACAAGGAACTGGGCGAGCTTCTCGCTGGTGGCCCAGTCGACGAACTTTTTGGCCTCGTCCAGGTTTTTGCAGCCCTTTATAATTCCCGTGGACTCTACACCGTACGAAACTCCCTCTTTAGGATATGATATAACTACAGGGTAGCCCTGTTGCTGGATCTCCAGGGCGTCGACGATGTAGAATATACCGCTGGCGGTCTGGCCCTGAGCTATGGGCATGGCACCACCGGCGCCGCTTTTGGTGTAGAGCTGGACGTTACCGTGAAGCTTCTTCTGATAGTCGAAGGCTCCGTCCTCGCCGTAGACCTTCACCAGGCTGTATATCCGCTCCGTGGCGGTGCCGGAGGTCCTGGCGTCGGCCATCTGGAGGTTGTTGCCGTAGACCGGATCGAGAAGGTCCTCCCAGGAGGTAGGGGCCTCTATGCCCTTTTCCTTTAAGAAATTGGTGTTGGTCAAAAACACCAGGGGGATTATGCCGATCCCAGTCCAGTGTCCATCGGGATCCTTGAACTCCACCGGAACCTGGTCGAAGTTGGCGGACCTGTAGGGCTCGAAGACCGACTCGTTCATCCCAGCGACGTATGTATCGGCGGGGCCACCCCAGAGCACGTCCACCTGGGGGTTTCCCTTCTCCGCCACTATCCTGGCCAGGGCCTCACCGGAGGAGAATCTCATGAAATTGACCTTTATCCCCGTCTCGTCGGTGAAGGCCTTGAAGACCTTGGCGGAGTATTTCTCCGGCATTATGGTGTAGACGTTTAGGCTGGCGGCGCTTGCCCCTGCAGTGACTATGAGTCCTAAGGCCAGGGCCATAAGGACTTTGGACATGGAACGACCTGCGAATAACATAATAAAATCACCCCTGAAATAGTAGTGTGGTGTATCCCTCGTTGGATACTATCCCTTTTCCGTCTTTCGGGCAAGACGGGAAAGGGCAGAAAAACTTTTCCAAAAAACGAAAATACCTAATACAGAAAGGGGCGATCCCCTTGGCACAGGAGATTGTTCTTTCCGCTCTGCTGGAGAGATGGAAAAAAGACGAAGGGATAAAGGTCCTATGCGCCGAGTACCTTAGGGACTCGGAGGCCTACAGAAAGATCGGCGAAGTTCAGGACCGGGAGGAACGGGTGGAGCTCAGGAAGCTCTGGACCGCCATGTCAGATCGTTATTGGGTTCTTCTTAAATCTATCCTTATGGTCATGGCAAAAGAGGGCCCCGAGACTCTGTCCTTCGGTCCCAAGGAAAGGCTCCTTCTGGACGGAGGTTTCCTGTCCCCTGGAGTAACGTCCTTCAACGAAGCTCTACCGACGTGGCTCTCTCAGGATAGACCTCAGGACATGTTCCAGTATATGACCTTCACCGAGTACTGGCAGGACTTTTACGCCGGCCTATACAACAAGGAGAAACGGTCGGGAATGGAAGTATTCGGAGACCGGATGAAAGACTACAAGACCAGCACCGACAACGCCATGAAGAGAGCCTCTCTCTCCCTAAAGACCATCCTTCCTCAGGTCCCGGACTGCACCAAGGAGAAGGCGGAAGAGCTGGTGGGCAAGCTGGAGAAGAACCTGGAGCCCTTCCTGGAGCGACACATGAGGACCAGAAAATTCCGAGAGATGGAGAAAAAACAGTGCGACGAGACCATCGAGAGATCCAACTTTTTCTCTTTCGCCAGAAACGAGATAGAGTCGCTCATAACCAAGGCATCCAGAACCATCGACGGCTTCGGAGACGACGAAAGGCGCCGATTCAAGGGCCTGGTGGACGACGTGGTATTCTTCGGATCGGTCTACATCCACATCCGCAACGAGGCGGATAGATGGGACAGGACAAGAGACAGAAACGCCGCCAAGTTCGCCACTGAGAGCGAGGGAGACAGGCTGGTACGGCTGGAGGAGGCCATAAAGGGCAAAGGAGAGATGGCTGGACAGATGGCCCGTATGGCCAGGACCGACACGTCCCCTCTCTGTCAGCAATCGGTCCAGAAGCCTATGACCTTTCAGGAGGTCTCGGAGATACTGAAACGGCTGGTTCACCTCGACGAGGACATGCTGAGAGTACCGAGGGTGAGGATGTACGGCATACCTCGGGTGGTAATAGTTCCGGGACAGGGATACGGAGCCTACGACTGGACGGACAACAGCTTTATTATGCCCCTATTTCCCAGCCACAGCGCCGAGAAGGCGGTGGCCTACTCTCTGGCCAGCTTCCGCTGGGACGCCGACGAGGACAGGGAGTTCAAAAACACCTACGAACTTCTTAAGGAGAACAAAGGCAAGTCGATTAAGGGACTGGCGTCGTCTTTCTCCAACGACTACTACCTATGGCTGACCAAAGAACGGTATGGCTTCAGGGTCCTCCCCCGAGAGGTCCGAGACTGGTTCAAGATAAAGTTCGACTCCGAAGGGGTGAAGTAACTTTTTTGAGTTATAATAGTTCGGTTACGGGTATAACGCTTAAACGGGAGGAATGCCTATGTTTTTGTTCCTGGAGTCTCAGGACGTGGTTGCCCTGGACAAGGTGATCGCCCTAGTGAGGGACGAAGAGGGCACCGCAATCCACACCGACGACGGGATCGCGCTGCGCTCGGCCTTCCGGCCCGAGACGCTTAGACGACGCTGTTTTCCAAAGCGGATATCCAAGGTCGCCCGGATGGGAGGAGAGTTTTTAGATGACTAACAACCATTCTCAGTACACCGCTCAAAGCATCCAGATACTGGAGGGCCTTGAGGCGGTCAGAAAAAGACCGGGAATGTACATAGGGGACACCGGAGTGCGAGGGCTCCATCACTGCGTATACGAGGTGGTGGACAACGCGGTGGACGAGGCCCTGGCAGGACACTGTGACGACATAGTCGTAACGGTCCACACCGACGGCAGCGTCTCGGTATCGGACAACGGAAGAGGCATCCCGGTGGATCCCCACCCGTCCAACGGGAGGCCCGCCTGTGAGGTCGTCCTCACGGTCCTACATGCCGGAGGTAAATTCAACAACGACAGCTACAAGGTTTCCGGCGGACTTCACGGCGTAGGCGTGTCGGTGGTCAACGCTCTGTCCTCATGGCTAGAGATAGACATATGCAGGGACGGAAAGGCATGGGCCCAGAGGTTCGAGAGAGGGATTCCGGTAACCGACCTGGAGGGAGGCTACGACACCCACAAGAGAGGGACCACCGTCCACTTTATGCCCGACGACGAGATCTTCGAGGAGGTTACCTTCTCCTCGGAGGTCTTGAGCAGTCGATTCAGGGAGATGGCCTTCTTAAACCCAGGGCTTAAGATAACCCTCAAAGACGACAGGGAGGAAAAGGAGTGGACCTTCCTCTACGAGGGGGGACTTTGTTCCTTCGTGGAATACCTGAACAGGGACAAAACATCCCTGTTTCCCAAACCTGTGGTGATATCCGGGGAGAAAGACTCTATCTCCGTGGACCTAGGGCTACAGTACAACGACGGCTACCACGAAAGACTATTCTCCTTCGCAAATCTCATCAACACCATAGAGGGAGGAACCCACGTCATAGGCCTTCGGTCCGCCCTCACCAGAGCTATAAACGAGAGCGCCAGGCGGAACAAGGTCCTGAAGGAAAAAGACGCCAACCTGACGGGAGAAGACCTTAAAGAGGGCCTTACCTGTGTCATATCCATAAAGTTGGGCAACCCCCAGTTTGAGGGACAGACCAAGACCAAGCTGGGCAACAGCGAGGTCAAGGGCATAGTTGACTCGGTGGTCTACGAGGGGCTCCTTACTGCACTTGACGACGATCCCGTGATCCTTAAGCCGGTGGTGGAGAAGGCCATAAAGGCCAGACAGGCCAGAGAGGCTGCCAAGAAGGCCAGAGAGCTCGTCCGAAAAACCGCCATGACCGGCCTGAACCTCCCTGGAAAGCTGGCGGACTGCTCCGGCAAGGACCCGGAACACTGCGAGGTCTATATAGTCGAGGGGGACAGCGCAGGGGGCAGCGCCAAGCAGGGAAGGGATAGGAGCTTCCAGGCCATACTGCCCCTTAGGGGTAAAATCCTGAACGTAGAGAAAGCCAGGCTCGACAGGATCTTGAGCAGCAACGAGATCCGAACCATAATCCAGGCCCTAGGATGCGGCATAGGGGAGGACTTCGACCTCTCCAAGCTCCGCTACCACAAGATAATAATAATGACCGACGCCGACGTAGACGGAGCCCACATAAGCACCTTGCTCCTGACCTTCTTCTACCGCTACATGAAGGAGCTCGTTGAGGGAGGATACATATACCTGGCCCAGCCGCCTCTTTATCGGGTGCAGATAGGCAAACACGCCGAGTACCTTTTCAGCGACAAGGCCCTCCGGTCCTTCGTGGACAGCCGACAGGACACGGGGAAGAAGATCGGCGTCCAGAGGTACAAAGGACTAGGGGAGATGAACCCAGAACAGCTATGGGAGACCACCATGGACCCAGGCAACAGGGTCATGAAGAGGATAGAGGCCAACGATGCCCTGGCGGCGGACCAGTACTTCAGCATCCTGATGGGAGACAAAGTCGAGCCAAGGCGGGACTTCATCCAGTCCCACGCCCACGAGGTCCAGAACCTGGACGTCTGATCCCAAAAAAACCGAAAGGGAGCGCGCTTCTTAAGTGCGCTCCCTTTTCTGTTGCAAAAACACCTCGAACTATTTATAATTGACGGGACAGAGCTTCGCTCTGACACATCACCGAAAGGAAGTGATCTGCCGTGAAAGTCTTCAACCGTAAGTCCGGGATCATGCTTCTGTCGTTGCTACTTATCGGGATCGTCGCCACAGCGTCCTGCGCGGTGACCGTCAAAATGTCCTACAACGGCCCTCCAAAAGCTGAGGACAACGCCGTCCACGCCTTCGCCGAGAACTTCAAAAAGCTGGTCGAGGAGGGAACCGAGGGACGAGTTACCTTCGAGCTCTATCCAGACAGCCAGCTGGGGACCGAGGAGGAGAGGATGGAGCTCCTTATGAAGACCGGGCTCAATCAGCCTATGTCCAACATAGCCTCCTTCGCCGGGGTGGCCCCGGTGTTCCCGGAGATATACGCCTCGTCCATACCGTTTATGTTCAATTCCTATAAGGCGGCCCATATATTCTTCGACAAGAGCCAGTACTGGAAAAAGGCCCAGGAGGAGTTCCGCAACAGGACCGGCGCGGTGCTGTTGGAGGCAGTCGAGGAAGGCGGATTTTTGGCCTTCACGAACTCCAAGAGAGCTATCCATGGCCCAGACGACTTCAAGGGCCTCAAGTTCAGGGGCATGGACGAGGGACAGCTGGCCATATACAGGGCCTTCGGAGCCAGCGGGACCCCCATCCCCTGGACGGAGCTCTACATGGCCCTCAAGACAGGGGTCGTGGACGGTCAGATGAACCCGGCGATGTACATAATCATAGGAAGTCTATTCGAGGTCCAAAAACACATGACCTTGGCCAACATACAGTACTCCGACCAGTTTTTGGTCATGAACGGCGACCTGTTCGACTCCCTCTCCGAAGGGGACCGTAAGGTAGTGGTCGAGGCCGCCAAGGAGGCCAACCGCATCAGCCGCATGGAGGTGGAGGCAGCGGACTCCAAGCAGGTGGAGTACCTGCGGGAGAAGGGCATGGAGGTGTACTCTCCTGACGAGAAGGAAATGGACCAGTTCAGGGAGAAGGGGCAGCCCGAATACATAAAATGGCTCAAGACCAAGGTCAGCCAGGAGTGGATGGACCTGGCGGTACAGTGCGCCGACAGAGCCAACGAGGCGGCTAAGGAGTAATCCGGTGGGCAGTTGGAGGGACCTCGGAAGGATCCAAAAGCTAGCGATCGCCATGGAGAGGCTCAGCGCGCTGGTGGCGGGTTTTCTCCTGCTGATCAACGTAGGGGATATAGTGCTCGGCATACTCTTCCGTTACGTCATGAAAAGCTCGATCATATGGACCGAGGAGGTCGCTCGATACTCTCTGGTCTGGCTTGTGATGCTTGGGGCCGCTGGAGCTCAGGCTAAAGGGGATCATATGTCCATAGACTTTCTCACCCCCCGTTTTCCGAGGTGGCTCAAAAAGCTCTCCTATGTGGTCAGAATAGGGGTGCAGGCGGTTGTGCTGGTCCTGCTTATCTGGCTAGGCAGTAAAAACGTCGCAGGAACCTGGACAATGAAGACGATGGCCCTAGGCATCCCCAAGGCGATCCCCCTCATGGCGGTCCCTATCGGCATATCCATGCTATTGGTGCAGCTCCTGCTTCAGGAGCTGCACCGCCGCTCCGACGGAGGTGATAAGCCATGACAGGGTTACTTATCCTTGGGGGCTTCTTCCTCCAGATGGCGTTGGGAGTACCGCTCTACGCCTCGCTGCTATTCACGGGATTTTTAGGCATATTGACCACAGGAAATTTGACCCTCCTCAGGGCCATTCCACAGCAGTTCTTCGGGGGAATGGACGTGTTCTCCCTTATGGCAATTCCCTTTTTCATCCTGGCAGGGAGCCTCATGAACCGCTCGGGGCTGACCGACCGACTGATCGACTTCAGCCGTCTGCTGGTAGGGTCGGTCCGGGGAGGGCTGGGCTACGTCAACGTGGTCGGAGGGATAATACTGGCGGGGGTCAACGGCTCAGCGGCGGCGGACGCCTCGGCCTTAGGTTCAATTCTGATACCTGCAATGGAGAAAGAGGGGTTTCCAAGGGCCTACGCCGCCGGTCTGACCGCCGGTAGCTCGCTGATAGGCCCTATCATACCGCCAAGCATATTCATGATAATCTACGCCGCTATGACCAACACGTCCATAGGTGGACTGTTCGCCGCCGGGGTGGTCCCGGGGTTGGTACTGGGGCTGGCCTTTATGGCCATGAACTGGTTTTTCTCCAGGCGGTACAACGTCCCTATGACCGACACCGCGGCGGTAAGGGCCAGGGCTAAGGTCATACTGAGGCGGTCGGTGGCGGCCTTAGTCGCCCCCTTCATAATAGTCGGAGGGATAGTGACCGGGGTGGTGACCCCTACCGAGTCAGGAGCCCTGGCGGTAGTCTACTGTCTGTTGGCGGGTATAGCTATAACCAGGGAGCTGACCTGGTCGGGCCTTACGGATTCTATCTACGAGACAGTCCGGCTCACCAGCGCGATCTTCATGATAATGGGCGCCGCTACGGTAGTAGGGTGGTTCCTGAAATGGGAGAGGGTCACCCAGAAATTCGCCTCGATCCTAATAGGTATGGGATTGCTCGAACACCCCTGGCTGCTTCTGATAGTTCTCAGCTCCATAATCTTCGTCATAGGGATGTTCATGGAGGAGGTGGCGGTGCTTACTTTGCTGACGCCCATTTTCGCCCCTCTAGCGGTGAGAGCGGGAATAGACCCCTTCCATTTCGGCATAGTGATGACCCTGAACGTTACCATAGCCCTGATAACCCCTCCTGTAGGGGCCTGCAACTATATAGTGGCTGCGGTGGGGAAAGTTCCGCTAGGAGACCTTTTCAGGGAGATATGGCCCTTTATAGCGGTGGCCATGACGGTGCTGCTGGCCATAATATCCTTCCCGGCGATAACGGTCACTCTGCCCAAAATACTGGGACTTTAAGGACAGGAGTGGAAAAATGACGAATAAAATACCGCCCCTGATCGAAAGTGGGGAACCTCTGGTGTCCGCCAGCCTATATCCCGAGAGGATACTGTCAAGACCCCAGTATTTCATCCAAGGACTAAAGGGTAGCGTGCCCGAGTCCTTCCTACGATTGGGGGTATATGAACGGCTGGTAAAGGCGGCGGATCGGCTTCCCAAGGGATGGAAGTTCGTCCTGTTGGACTGCTGGCGGTCGCCGGAGTTACAGGGAGAGCTTTTCAGGACTATTAGCGGCGAGATATCCAGGGAGCACCCGGACCTTTCGCCGGAGGAGGTGGAACGAAGGGCGAGGATATTCGTAGCCTACCCTTCCGTGGAACCGGACAGAGTATCGGGCCACTGCACCGGTGGATCGGTTGACCTGACCCTGGCGGACGATAAAGGACGGGCCCTCCCTATGGGGTCGGGATTCGACGAGACCTCCGAGAGGTCCTACACCGACCACTACGACGGGCTACCGGAGGGAGAGGAGATAAGGCATAACAGGGGGCTGCTGGTGGACCTCATGGAGAACGAGGGATTCTCCAACTACCCTAAAGAGTGGTGGCACTTCGATTACGGCAACAGAAACTGGGCCATAAGGACAGGGGTGGATCACTGCATATACGGCTTTATCCGTCCTGAGATGAGATGGCGCTGAGCCTGTGTACAAAAAAAACGGTAGCTTCCACCTTACGACGAGGTGGCGCTACCGCTTCTTTTAACCTTTTAAAACCCTCTCCAAAGCACCCCAGACGGCGTCCTCTTTGAAGGGCTTGACGATAAAATCCTTGGCACCAGCCTTTACCGCCTCTATGACCATTTCCTTCTGTCCCATGGCACTCACCATAACTATCTTGGCAGCAGGGTCCTTCGCTATGATACCCTTGACCGCCTCGATACCGTTCATGTGAGGCATGGTTATATCCATGGTAACTATATCTGGACTATTCTTTTCGTAAGCTTCGATGGCCGACTTGCCGTTATCCGCCTCCGCCACCACCTCGTGCCCCATCTTTGTCAACATATTGGACAGCATCATCCTCATGAAAGCCGCATCGTCTACAACCATTATCTTGGCCACGCTATTCCTCCTTCCCAACTCTCCAGTTTGCACCTACAGTATATCAGGCTATTCTTTCTAAGTCATGAACCGGTTGACCCTCATCAAGCGGGAGTCTATACTATTTTCCTGTCCATCACCACTCAAAGAAATCAAGAATATTCCTCTAAGGAGTGCTTTCAATGATAGCAGTCGGCATAGATATGGGGTCGGTTGGCACTAAGACGGTGCTCTTCGACGGAAAGGTAGTTGACAGCCACCTTGAGCCCACAGGATGGAACCCAGCTGAGGCTGGACGAAAGTCGGTGGAATATCTGCTTGAGAAAAACCGCCTTACAAAAACCCTCTTAGGGCCAATAGTGGCAACAGGTTACGGCAGGAAGAGCCTGACCATAGCGGAAAAAGCGGTCACCGAGATAACCTGCCACGCCAAGGGAGCCTATTTTTTGGACAACCAAATCCGCACCATTTTAGACATAGGTGGGCAAGATAGCAAGGTCATCAGGCTGGACCAGAGCGGAAACGTAGTTGACTTTATGATGAACGACAAGTGTGCCGCAGGCACAGGCCGTTTTCTCCAGGTAATGTCCAACCTGCTGGAGTACTCCATAGAGGAGCTGGGATCTATCCCGATCGAGGGGGACATCCAGAGCATCTCCAGCATGTGTACCGTCTTCGCCGAATCGGAGGTGGTCAGCCATCTGGCGAAAGGTGTCCGTAAAGAGGCGGTCGCCCTGGGCCTGCTGGACTCGGTGGCGGTCAGGGCCTCCTCCATGCTGGCCCGGATCGGCATAGCCCCAGGTCTGGCCTTCACAGGAGGGGTATCCCGATGCTCTTCGTTGGTCTCCATGATTCGCTCCCACACCGGGCAGGACGTAAAGACATACCCTCAATCTCAGTTCGCCGGAGCGCTGGGAGCGGCGCTGATATCTCACGATATGATATAATCCCCATGCTCTAAAAGAATATTAGAGGGGGAATTTTTATGTCCAAAATCGACCAGATAATGGCGGAAGTGGAGGCCCACCTGAAAGACGGCGTCCTCCAGGTGAAGGAGTGGAAGGAAGAGGGCAAGCCGGTGGTGGGGACCTACTGCACCTTCGCCCCTTGGGAGATAATAACCGCAGCAGGGGCCATCCCTGCGACCCTTTGTGCCAGAGGAGAGGAGCCTATCGCCGCGGCGGAGGAGCACCTTCCCAGGAACCTCTGTCCTCTCATAAAGTCCAGCTACGGCTACGCCCTCACCGACAAGTGTCCCTATTTCCATTTCTGTGATATGGTCATAGCGGAGAGCACCTGCGACGGCAAGAAAAAGATGTATGAGCTGATGGAGAGGCTAAAGCCCCTCCATCTGATGATGCTTCCTCAGACCGCCCAGGGAAAGGCCGCCAGGGATACCTGGCGAGCCGAGGTAGAGAGGCTGAGATCCAGGTTGGAGAAGAGCTTCTCGGTAAAGATCACAGACCAGGATATCTCCAGGCAGATAGAGCTGAGAAACAGGGAGAGAGTGGCCCTCAGGTCCATGTGGGAGCTGTCTAAGATGGATCCACCGGCCATAACGGGCAAGGAGCAGTACATGATCTCCGAGTACTGCGAGTTCCACTTCCACAAAGAGGAGCTTGTCCCGTGGCTTGAGAAGGTGGTCTCGGACATAAAGGAGGCCTACGACCAGGGAGAGAGACGGGTCGACGGCAAGGCCCCCAGGATCCTCATAACCGGCTGTCCTCTGGGAGGGGCCCAGAAGGTCATCCACGCCGTGGAGGACTCGGGGGGAGTTATAGTCTGCTACGAGAACTGCGGCGGAGTAAAGGAACAGGGATTCCTGGTTGACGAGGACCGTCCTCCTATGGAGGCCCTGACGGACAAGTACCTGAACATCGGATGTTCCGTCATGACCCCAAACAAGTCCAGAATGGAAAACCTGAGAGCCCTTATGGAGGAGTATAAGGTCGACGGAGTGGTGGAGGTGGTCCTCCAGGCCTGCCACACCTACGCAGTGGAGACCTACGAGGTGAGAGAGCTGGTCAGGTCCACAGGACGGCCATACCTTTCGATAGAGACGGACTACTCCAAGAGCGACGTTGGACAGATATCAACCAGGATCAGCGCTTTCCTGGAGATGATCTAAAAAAACCAAAGAGAGATATGAGCGAGTTTAAACATGAAGAAACTGTCGGTTATAGCGGCAAGCCTGGTAGCCTGTGCGGTCATGGCCGGATCCGCCATAGCCCAGGGATCCAGCGGAGAGGGCATGAAGGTCTGGTTCGACAGCGGCGGCCCGGTAGGAGGCCCCTACAACACCATAGTGGCCAACGGAGCCAAACAGGCCGCCACCGATTTAGGCTGCGAGCTGACCTTGGTCTACTCCGACTGGAGCCCCGAGAAAATGATAGAGAACTTCAAAAACGGCCTTGCGATGAACCCCGACGGCATGGTCATCTACGGCTCCCCCGGCGATGACGCCTACGAGCCCCTCGTCAGGGAGGCTATCGACAGAGGTATAGTGGTCACAGCCATAGACACCGAGCTGCCCAGGCTTCAGCCCATGTTTCAGTCCAAGGGGTTCGGCTACATCGGTCCCGACGGCTGGAGGCAGGGGGAGGACCTGGCAAAGGAGATCCTTCGTAGAGGGGATTTCAAAGAGGGAGACAGAGCCTTCGTATGGGGACTGAAGAGGCTGGAAAACCGTGGCAGAAGGGCGAGGGCCATCATAAAGACCTTGGAGGACGCAGGGCTCAAGGTGGACTATCTGGAGATCTCGCCTGAGGTTGACAAGGACACAGCCCTCGGGACCCCTATCATCACCGGCTACCTCTCCAGCAACCCCGACTGTAAGCTCATGATAATGGACCACGGGGCGCTCACGTCCCAGGTCGGCAACTATCTCAGGGCAGCAGGGGTCAAACCGGGAGAGATCTTCGCCGCGGGCTTCAGCCTCTCTCCTGCCACCGCATCGGCCATAGAGGAAGGCTACCTCACATTGGTGTCGGAGCATCAGCCCTACCTTCTGGGATACCTGTCGGTGCTTCAGGTGGTCCAGACCAAGAAATACGGCTTCGGCGGCCTGGTGGTTGACACCGGCGGCGGCTTCGTATCGGCGGAGAACGTGGACAAAATAGCCCCTCTGGCAGCTAAGGGGATAAGATAGGCAAAATAGGGTAAACTGACAGGGGACGGACCTTTCCGTCCCCTGAACCTTTATGTGGAGGTGGAATTTTGGAGGCGATGGTGGAGATGAAGGGCATCGGCAAGTCCTTTGGTTCGGTGGAGGCCCTTAGACAGGTGGACTTTCGGCTCAACCCAGGGGAGGTCGTCGCCCTCTTAGGGGACAACGGAGCGGGAAAATCGACGCTCATAAAGATACTTTCGGGGTTTCACAGCGCCGATCGGGGCTCTATGATGGTAAAGGGCAGGGAGATAGACTTTAAAGCCTACGACGTTACCGTCGCAAGATCCCTGGGGGTGGAGACCGTCTATCAGGAGAGATCTCTAGGGGAGAGACAGCCCCTTTGGAGAAACGTCTTCATAGGCAGACACAGGCTGAACCGCTGGGGGCTCATAGACGTGAAGAGGGAGAAGATGGAGACCATGGAGCTCCTCTCGTCGGTGCTGGGCCTCAGAGGGGCCGGACTCAGCCCGGACGCCAGCGTCGAGACCCTATCTGGCGGCGAGAGACAGGGACTGGCCATAGGCAGGGCAATGCACTTCGGGGCGGACATAATAGTCCTGGACGAGCCCACCACAGCCCTTGCCCTGAGCGAGGTGGGTAAGGTCCTGTCGTTTATAGGATCCATCAGGGAGGACGGGCGGTCATGCATCGTCATCAGCCACGATCTTGGGCACGTCTACAAGGTGGCCGACAGGTTCGTCCTCATGGACAGGGGATCGACGGTGGGGGACTACAGAAAAGGGGACATAACCCCGGAGGAGCTGATGGCGAGGATGATAGGCCTTAACGGCGAGGTGAAACCATGAGATGTCTGTGGGAGTCCCATAGAAGGGGCATACTGGTCACGTTAGGCCTTATCGGCCTTTTAGTCCTGTTCGCCATCGCAAGCCCTAGGACCTTTCTGAACCCCAGGATATACCGATCCTTTCTGTCCACCATACCTGTGACCGCAATTTTGGCCCTGGGCATGACCCTGCTGGTGGTGGTCGGAGAGATGGACCTGAGCTTCCCCTCTGTCTGCGCCGCCGCGGCCTACGTCTTCGCCGAGGCCTTTTTAGCCACAGGATCCGGGGCGGTGGCCTTTGGCCTGGCCATAGCATCGGGGGCCATAATGGGATGGATAAACGGCCTCATAGTTGTGAGGATAGGGGTCCCTTCCATAATAGCCACAATAGGGACCCAGTTTTTCTGGCGAGGGCTCATACTCCTCCTGTCCGACGGAATAGCCCTGAGCCTGGCGTCGGTCAGGGGCACCGATATCTACAGTCTGTTTGTGGGCCGGATGGCAGGAGAGATTCCGGTACAGTCCCTCTGGTGTCTGGCTATAGCTCTGGGGCTGGCTCTGCTGTTGAACCGCCACCCTTTCGGAGACTCGCTGCTTTTCATAGGGGATAACCGAAAGACCGCCGCCATGATGGGCATACCGGTGGCGAAGGTCAGGATAAAGGCCTTTATCCTGATGGGAGTCCTCTCCGCCTTCGCCGGGATCCTGGCGACCCTGGAGCTGGCCAACTGGTGGCCCACCCAGGGGGAGGGCTATATGCTACTGGTGTTCGCCTCGGTCTTCGTGGGAGGGACGTCGGCCTACGGAGGCGAGGGAACCATCTACGGAACCCTCATCGGGGCTATAATAATAGGGATAATAGAGGCAGGGATAGTCAGCGCCGGCCTTGCGGGATTTTGGACCAGGCTGGTCCACGGCCTGATAATCGTCGTATCGGTGTCCATCTACGCCACCATGGCCAGGAGACCTCAGGATATGTAACCTTAATAACCTAAAAGAACAGGAGGATTTTTCGTGAAAGCGGACTTTTTAGACTCCCATAATCGCCATTGGCTGGACGGGGAAAAGCTATTCAGGTATGGGCGATGGGCCAATGCCGATCATCTTTATGGTATCGCTGCGGAGTGTGGATTGAAGGCCCTTATGAAACTATTCGGTATGGGAATCGACATATCAACAGGAGCCCCTTCCGCAAAAGACGACAAGGTCCATATCCCAAAGATATGGAATAGATTTGACTCCTACAGATCAGGCATACAGGCAATATCCTATAGCTTGCCAGAGAACCCCTTTAGAGATTGGGACATATCCCAGCGATACACCAATGAATCCTATTTTCAGGAGTCAAACGTCAGACCTCATCGGGAAGGCTCCCTTGTGGTCCGCAAGTAAACGGAAAAGGCGATCATGGAGGGATTAATGTGATAAAGGTCTCTTTTGACGAGATAACAGACGTCCTCTTGGATATTTTTAGAGCCAACAGCGAGGCCCTGCCGGCGATATCTCCCTTTATAGTCAACAGAGACCTCTACGGAAAGGTCAGCTTAGTATTCAGAGAAGAGATAGAAGATCATCCTCAGACTAAAGAGGCCATCGAAAAAATATCAACCCTTATGGCTGAGAAGCTTGGCAACCACTGCGCTCCCTCCGATCGGATAGTTTTTTTCGAGCCCTCTCTGGACTCCGTCAAAATCGGTGGAGTATGTCACAGCATGGAGGAATTCCCCTCAGTCACAGTAGTGGATCGGGTCACCTGTGAAAGCGACTGGACAAAGATAGAGCCTGAAAAATCAGGATGTCCTAGGATAGTCTTTTTCTCCATAAAAGGGGGAGTCGGACGCTCGACGGCTACAGCTATAGTTGCCTGGGCTCTGGCTCAGGGGGGGAAGAAAGTCATGGTAGTGGATCTGGATCTAGAGTCCCCTGGCCTATCAAGATCCCTTCTTAGCGAAGATAAGCGACCTAGGTTTGGCGTTACCGACTGGCTGGTCGAGGATCTTGTTGAAAATGGCGATTTAGTGTTTAAAGACATGGTAGCCACCAGCGACCTCTCCTACGATGGAGAGATTTACGTCGTTCCAGCCCACGGTGATAAACCTGGCGAGTACATATCAAAACTGGGAAGGGTATGGATGCCAAAGACAACACCGGAAGGCAAGAGGGAGGCATGGCCGAGGAGATTAAACCGTCTCCTTCTGGATCTAGAGTCCACATTGGAGCCGGACGTAATACTAATAGACTCAAGATCGGGTATAGATGAAATAGCCTCCGCCTGCATCACCGACTTAGGAGCAGCTGGAATACTGCTATTTGCCCTGGACGGAGATCAAACATGGTCCGGCTACGAAGTGCTATTCAGACACTGGCTAAAAACCGGCGTGTCGGAGCTAATAAGAGAGAGGCTTCACGTTGTCGGAGCTATGATTCCCGACATAGACAAGGGCGATTATTTTAGGGAGCTACTTGAAAACTCCTGGAAGATATTTACCGACAATATTTACGACGAAATACCTGCCTTGAGCTCTCCCGAAAATGGGACAACGGAAGGGATCTATCCATTTAATTTTGACGAGGCGGACGAAACAGCTCCTCACTATCCCTGGCCGATAAGGTGGAACAGGGGATTTTCCTCGTTGAAGTCGATTCACTCAAAGATAACCACCATAGATAAGACACAGGTAAATGGAGTCTTCGGGTCTCTCGTCGAGGGCGTACAAAAAATCCTAGACACAGGAGGACCTCAGGATGATCGACGTTAATTTAATCAGAAGAGCCATCGTATCCGCCCTTTCCGATGGAACATCCAACTTCGGGACGCCTCCTGAACCGGCAAAAATCTATTTACCTAGAGCTCATATCAAGTCACTGAACCTTGAGGCAAACCTAGTTATAGGATCAAGAGGGGTCGGCAAGTCCTTTTGGACGTCGGTGCTAGGATCGCCAGAACTACGTAAATCGCTGAGTTCCTCCGTGAGACACATGGATAATACGGAGGTAAGAACAGGCTTTGCGTTAAACGGAGATATAAAGTCCTATCCAGACGGCGAAGCCTTCGCCCATCTGATCGAACAAAAACAGTCCCCCTACAATATATGGCGAGCTGTTGTAGGGAGATGCATAGCTAGCTTTTTAAAGATAAATATCCCAGCGAAAACGTGGCTGGAGTCGGTCCAGTGGGTCAGGGAAAACCCTGAAGACCTGGCTAAAATCATGGAAAAAGCGGATGAGGAGCTGGAATCCACGGGAAAAAAGTTACTGATACTTTTTGACGCCCTGGACCGATCCTGCAACGATTGGCAAACAATGGACATGGTGGTCAGGGATCTACTAAAGGTCATATTATGGTTAAAATCCTACAGCCGGATCCACGGCAAAGTATTCCTCAGGAAAGACCAGCTTGAAAGGACCATAACCGACTTCCCCGATTCCTCGAAACTACTGGCGACAAAGACCGAGTTAACATGGCAACATCACGACCTTCATGGTCTTCTGTGGCAGATCCTATGCAACGCACCGGACGAAAAAGGCGAAGCCATAAGGAATATATACGGCACTGTCATGGGAGCAAAGCCGGATAAAAATGGGGAGATCTGGCAAATCCATCAGGAAGCAAAGACAGAGGGAGAGTTGCAAAGATCTCTTTTTCAGTCCATCGCTGGGGCATGGATGGGGAAAGATCGACGTAGAGGGGCCCCATATATATGGTCGGTAAGACATCTCGCCGACGGAAAAGGACTTACCTCACCTAGATCTTTCCTGGCAGCCATAAAGGAAGCGGCAGAGGACTCTATAGAACACTATCCTTCCTATGACCTCCCACTTCATTACGAAAGCATAAAAAGAGGGGTAGCCAGAGCCTCTCAAATCCGAATAGAGGAGATAGCCGAGGATTATCCATGGGTTACTAAACTGCTTCGACCTTTGAAAGGCATCTTACTGCCCTGCCCCTTTAATGCCATAGAGGAAAGATGGGTGCGGAGCTTTCCCTCTGGAATAGACAAGACAGCCAGAGACCGCCTTCCGCCGCAACAGGCAGAAGAAGGATGGAAGTCGGTACTTCAGGAAATAGAGACTCTGGGCATAGTGGAAACCATGAGGGACAACAGGATAAATATGCCCGACCTCTACCGTATCGGCTTTGGCCTGGGGAGAAAGGGTGGAGTGAAGCCTAAAAGAAAGGAATAGTAGCTGAGCCGTCGGGATTTCCCGACGGCTCAGCTTAAAAGGCCAGTATCGATTCAGGGGGAAAGGACAGCCCAACAGGCTCACCTACACCGGGCCCATCGCCAGCGGCCTCCACCGTCAAGGTCTCCCCGGACTCCAGGACGACGGAATAACGAACCGAGGGGCCCATGAAGGTCCTCTTCGACACCCGACCGGAAAGGGCCCCCTCCCCGGACGGGACCAGCTTTATGGCTTCCGGCCTCAACGAGACCTCCCCCAGATTCGGCAGTATTACCCTGTTTACCCTGCCCAGGAAGTCGGCGACGAAGGGTGTTGAGGGCCTTCTGTACAGCTCCTCCGGCGATCCCTGCTGCTCTATCTTCCCGGCGTTCATCACCACTATACGGTCGGCGATGCCCATGGCTTCCTCCTGGTCGTGGGTCACGAACACCGTGGTGACCCCCAGCCGCTCCAACACCGACCGAAGGTCCTCCCTCAGATCCGACCTGAGCCTGGCGTCCAGGTTGGACAGGGGCTCGTCCAGAAGGAGCAGCTCCGGCTCCACCACCAGGGCCCTGGCCAGTGCAACCCTCTGCTGCTGCCCACCGGATATCTCCGAGACCTTCCTGCCGCCGTAGCCCTCCAGCCTGACCAGCTCCAGAATGGTGGACACCTTTTCGTCTATCTCCGACTCCCTCAGCTTCCTTCGTCTCAGGCCGTAGGCGACGTTTTCCGCCACATCCAGATGGGGGAAAAGGGCGTAGTTCTGGAACACCATTCCTATGTTTCTCCGGCCAGGCGGCAGAGGGGAAATATCCCTTCCTCCCAGAAATATCCCACCACGGTCGGGCTCCAGCAGACCGGTGGTTATCCTGAGGGCGGTGGTCTTTCCGCATCCCGACGGCCCAAGGAGACAGCATACCTGTCCCACGGGAACCTCAAGGCTGAAGTCCTCCAGAACCGGGGTTTCACCGTAACTCTTGCTGACCCTCTCCAGACGAAGGCCCTCTAGGCCGCCCTTCGCAGGCTCTCTCCCCAAGATGTTCCACCTCCTTTGCTCTTTGACGATATGACCGTTATCCCGGCGATACCGGCCAGTGACAGGGCTATCATCACAACCGACATGGCGGCAGCTGGCCCTATCTGTCCCTTGTACACCGCCTCGAACACGTCGATGGACAGCAGTTTAGTGCCCGGGGAGACTATGAATATCAAAGCCCCAACCGCCTGGACCGACGCCACGAAAGAGTGTAGGGCCGTAACCACCATGGCGGGCCTCACCGAAGGCAAGGTCACCCTGAAAAATGTGCCGACGGCGGAATCCCCTAAGGTCGAGGCGGCGTCCTCGATGGATCGATCCTGCTGCTCCAGGACGCTGACGCCGGACCTTATACCCAAGGGTAGCTCCCTGACCACCGAGAGGATCAGGACCAAGGTCCAGGTCCCAGCTAGGAGCAGAGGAGGCCTGTTGAAGGCCAGGATATAGGCCACCCCGAAAAAGGTCCCAGGCACGGCCACAGGGGCGGTGGACAGCAGATCCAGAAGCCTCCTTGCCGTACAGGATCGGGTTATGAGCCAGGCCCCAGCCATCCCTGCGGTGGCGGTAACGGCGGCGGTGGCGGAGGCGAAGATAAATGTGTTCACCATCCCTCTAAACCCCCTCTGGAACCCCTCCTGAAAGTGGGCCAAGGTCAGGCCGAAGTTGGCTCCTAGATGCTTGGTGAAGGCCGCCAGAAAGACCGACAGAAGGAGCATATAGACCAGGGTGGAGAAGGCCATGGAAAGGGACCACATGGTTGCGGCTATGGCAGGAGGAAACTGGATATTCTTTCTACGTCCGCCCACGGAGCGACGAAAACCCTCTCCGGCTCCTTTGACCTTATTAAAGATCCAAAAGGCCACCAGACACACCGACAGGAGCAGGACGTTCATAGTGGCGGCGATCTCCAGGTTATAGGAGCCTATCAGCTGTGAATAGGAGGCGGCGGCCAGGTTGGTGAACCGACCGCCTAAGAACAGGGGCGTGCTGAAATCGGCCATGGACTTCATGAACACCAACACCATGGAGGCCAGCACTCCTGGCCTGAGGAGGGGCAGGGTCACGGTGCTGAAGACCTCCCACTCCGAGGCCCCTAGGGTCCTGGCGGCGTCCTCCGCCTGATCGTCGATGGAAAGTATGGCCGCGGACATTATCAAAAAGGCGGTGGTGGTCAGATTCATTATCTGGACCAGCACCACGCTGTGCCAGCCGTATATGGACAGGTTCAGCCCCAGGAGCTTATAGGTTATGAGGCCGTTTCGACCGAACAGGAAGATATATGACAAAGAGGCGACGAACCCCGGTATGACAAGAGGAACCACAGCAGCGGTCCTGAAAAGCCCCTTAAAGGCCATGGAGGTCTTGAAGGAGACCAGGGCAAGACAGCTCCCCATCAAGGTGGAGGCCACGGCGACGAAGGCCGCGACCGCTCCGCTCTGCCACAGTATCTTTACCATGTGGGGTTTAGTGAAAAAAGCCACCATGTTGTCCAACCCCAGGCTTCCTTTGTGGGAGAAGCTCCTCATGAGGACCATGACCGACGGATAAAGGACGAAGAGCAGCAAAAAAGCCAGGAACGCCGTGGGAAGTAACACGGCGTTCCTCCTTGAGTAATAGGTCATGCCACCTGGACGATCAGTTCAGGTGAGGATAGCGGCTTCCAAACTCCTCGAGGACCGAGTCCCTGGCCTCTCCCCACTTCAGGTGATCGTAGGGAACCAGGTTCAGGTCCTTCAGGCTGGGGACTCCGGAGGACGGCTCGATATCGGTGGCGGGGACCCTGGGGCTGGCCTCCATGAGGACCTTCTGTCCCTCCGGGGATAGCGACCAATCGACGAACTTCTTCGCACCCTCCATGTTTTTTGTGCCGGCGACTATGGCCACAGGGGAGGGCCAAGCCAGGACTCCGTCCTCAGGGAACACCGTGACCACCGTAGCGTCGGGGTTGTTCATCTTTATGCTGTGAGGATCGGGAACAAGACCCACGGTAAACTCGCCCTGGACCGTCTTGGTTCCGGGGGTGCTTCCGCTTTTCTCCAGGAAGGGGATGTTTCCGTAGAGCCTGTCCAGATAGCTCCAGCCCTCTTTTTCACCGAAAAGCTGTAGTATGCCCGAGACGGTGGTGTAGGCGGTACCGGAAGTCCTGGGATTGGAGGAGATAACCTCGTCCTTAAAGGCGCCATCCGCCAGATCCTCCCACTTGGAGGGGACCGCAAGCCCTCTGGACTGAGCCCTGTCGGTGTTAACCAGAAGCCCTACCACGACCAGGGACACGGCGGTCCAGTAGCCCTCAGGGTCCCTGAAAGCCTGGTTTACCCTCTCGGAGTTAGGGGAGAGATAGGGAACTATCAGGCCGTCGGCCTTGGCCTGGATGAAGGCGTCGGAGCCACCGCCAAGCCAGATGTCGGTCCTTGGGTTGGCGCTCTCCGCCTTCAGCCTGGTCAGGACCTCGCCGGACGACATAGGCAGGAACTCGACCTTTATGCCAGTGGCCTTCTCAAACGCCGAGGCTATAAGCTCGGGCTTGCCGTAGGCCACGTACATGTTCAGCTTGCCCTCATCTGCGAAGGCCCCTGACATGGACGATATGAGCACCGTGATGGTCAGGGTAAAAATAGATATCCTTTTTATCATGATTATTCCTCCTTTTTATTCTGTGTCGCAAGGAGGATTATATCAGAATCTCTGGTTTGATCCACAGGCGATCGACTATTTCGACTTGACCTTAAAGTGGAACAAGCCTCTACCGCTCGTCGAAATTGAGACTCCAGCTTAGCCATTTATAGACATCCTAACGGTCTCGGCCACGACATCGGAAACTCGTCCGCTATAGGCAGCCAAACCACCCCAGCCCGCCACGGTCTCGTCATCGTCACTAGGATCAAGGGATGAGATATCTTTAGAGTAAACCCGGTCTCCCTCGTAATAAAAGCTATGAGTCCTGAAATCGAGCCCCAAAGCCTGAGTTATCATCTTGGAGATCCCAGGATTGCTATAGGGGAGATCGAGCAGTTGGGATATAAGCCTGATCTTCGAGCCCTGATCTATCCCCTGCCCCTTGATCGCATCGATAGCCCAAACGATATCCAGGACATTGGAGGAGTGAGTAGTAACCGTGCTTTTTACATACTCCTGATCCTGAGAGAGCTTGAAAAGCTGCAAAAAACGCTTTTCCCCGTTCCCTGAGCACCGACCAGAAGGGTAAGATCTCCAAATTCAACGGATACATCTGCAAACTGACCTACATTCAAAACGCTGAACTTCATACAGTCCCCTCCCTCATCGGGGAAAATATACCCAAGCTCCGACAGGTGTGTCGGGGCCCTTGTCTTACAGCCGTAATTTTTCCTGGATAGCGTCTTTAAGGAGGTCTGAGTAGTTCAGTCTAGCCTGATCCGCCTGGACCTTCATCCACATAGGAATAGTTGTGGTTACCTTTGTGGCTTTGTTATGCTTGGCGTAGCGATAGGGAGGCATGAACACCTCTATTACCACTAGGTATTCGTTCTCACCTAAACCTGTGGCAAGTTCTTTTACAGGGGAAGGCTCAGGGATGATCTCACCGCTTCGCTCCATGTCCCATAGATGCCAGGAGAGGATCTCCTTGGCCTTTTTAATCCCATCGGCCTCGCTGTCAGCACAGGAGACGCAACCGGGAAGATCGGGAAATTCGACAGCATAACCGTCGTCATCGCAGGTAAACACAGCAGGATAGATATACGTATCTTTCATAATTTTGCCTCCTTTCAAAAAGGATAAATCACTTTAACCTAGCCTGTTTTAGAATACTGGCAGCTGTCTTTGGGTGTAGATCTTTCTTGGGATGAGGAACAGTAACCCTACCTGGCTTAACAGCGTGCTTGAAGTGATGATGGCTACCTTCTACATCGACTAGAAACCAGCCATCATCCTTAATAAGTTTGATAATCTCCCTCGAACTGTAAGGCATATCGTCGCCTCCTCTAGCCCCTTCATTCTACACGTATATTCACACGTGTCAATAAAGAGCGTAACGATAGGAGAACAGACAAGGACGATTGCTAAAAAAAGCCGACGGTCCTAATGGGCCGCCGGCACAGTCGCCGTCACAACGATTACAGCTTGGACCCTATCAGCTTTCCCAACCTCTCGGTTCCGAGGCGGATATTATCCTCGGTTACACCTCCGAAGCTTATCCTCATGCAGTCGCTTCCCATTCCGTTGCCCTCTATGAAGAAACCCTCTCCAGCCACGTAGGCGACCTTTACGTCCGGGTTCGACGTGGCCTCCACGAGCAGGTCGGTGGTGTTGATCCCCCCTGGGATCTCAGCCCAGGTGAAAAGGCCTCCGTCGGGGAAGGTCCTCTTGGTTCCCTCGGGGAAGAATTTGTCTATACACTCTATCATCACGTCCCGCCTATGGCGGTAGAGCTCGCACATCGCCCTGTGGTGCTCGGGATAGTGGCCCCTCTTGAAGAACTCGGCGCAGACGACCTGGGGAAGCATAGAGGTGTGGGAGTTGGTCGCCGATTTGGCATCTATTATCTTGGCGGTTATCTCCGGCTTCGCCAGGACGTAACCGAGCCTGCTGCCAGGGGAGAATATCTTCGAGAAGCTGTTGGCCAACACAGTGTGTCCCGTCTCGTCAAAGGACTTTATCGGCGGCAGGTCCGTCCCACTGTAGCGGATGTCCCGGTAGGGATCGTCCTCCAAGATTATGACGTCGTGCTCGCTCCCCAGCTGGGCTATTTTTTTTCGTCTCTCCAGGGAGAGGGTTCTGCCCGTGGGGTTTTGGAAAGTGGGGATGACGTATACCATCTTGGGGCGATATTTCAGTATCTTGGCCTCCAGATCGTCGGTCACCATTCCGTCGTCGTCCATGGCGACGCTGACGCACCGGGCCTGGAACATCTCGAAGATCTCCACCGACTGGACGAATGTGGGCGACTCCACAAGTATGACGTCCCCTGGCTCGATGTAGAGCTGGCAGAGGAGGTTCATGCCCTCCAGGCCTCCGGTGGTTATTACCACCTCGTCGGGATTGGCCGAGACTCCCTTAGGGGTCAACAGGTGTTCGACGACCACCTCTCTGAGGTCCGCCAGTCCTGGCACAGGGCCGTACTGCAACGACTCTATACCCCTTTTCTCCCTGGTCATGACGTCGTTCACTATTTCCCGAACCAGCTCAACCGGAAGGGCTTCCTTCGCCGGGGCCCCTCCTCCGAAGGAGATTATCCCAGGATCGTTCATGGCCCCGAAGAGATTCCTTATTATCGCCGCAGATTTAGCCATCTGGGCCATACGGCCCGCAAACTCTGGCATGGTAACACCTCTTTTCCAGGATTTCGGGCCATTATACAGCCTACGAGCGAAAATGGCCCCTTCTAAACCACTTTTAGAGCTTTCAAGGCGGTCACCGCAAGAGCTCGAGAATAAAGTTTTATAAACATAACTCTTTGTCGCTCTTGCTCAAAAAAACCTCTCATCTGACTCATCCCAAAATATACAAAGTATTTCCCTTTTCCCGTTTGTTTCCAGGCCGTTCTGGTGTTATCATTGGTACAGCATTGGTTATGCTATTCCAATCACATAGTCCGGTTTTCCACGAACACGGAAGGGGAGGAACTACATGGACAGTTGCACGTGTTGCACCAACAAGGGGTACGATGATCTCGGGGCGTTCATCGATGCCCTGCCGAGCAAGAAGGGGGAGCTTATAACCGTTCTCCACCAAGCTCAGTCGATCTTCGGCTACCTGCCTAGAGAGGTCCAGGAATTCATCGCAGAGAAGCTGGACCTGCCTCTGGCCAAGGTATACGGCGTCGTCAAGTTTTACTCGTTTTTCACCATGACACCTAAGGGCAAGCACCCTATCTCGGTGTGCATGGGAACCGCCTGTTACGTAAGAGGGGCGGAGGATGTGGTCCACGAGCTATCCCGCCAGCTTGGCATTCCGGTCGGAGGGGTCACTGAGGACGGAAAATTCTCCTTGGACACCCTGCGTTGCGTGGGAGCCTGCGGCCTCGCTCCGGTGGTAATCATCGGAGAGAAGGTCTACGGACGGGTCGACGCCAAGAAAGTGGCTGGAATACTGGCGGAGTACGCCGAGTAGAGGGGGTTCGGTCATGACAAACATCAAATCTCTGGACGAGCTTAAGAAGTTAAGGGATCAGAAAAGGGCTGCCACCGATCTCAGGGAAAAGGGTCAGAACATCGAAGACCTCATCGAGATCAAGGTGAGCATGGGAACCTGCGGCATAGTCGCAGGGGCCAGGGAGACCCTTTCCTCCATGATGGAGATGGCGAGAGACAAAGGCCTTGATAACGTGGTCTTCACCCAGACCGGCTGCATGGGCTACTGCCACAGCGAGCCCACGGTGGAGATAACCCGTCCTGGACAGGACCCTGTGGTCTTCGGAAACGTCGCCGGGGAGCGAGTAGCCGAGATAGTCGAAAAATACATCCTCAACGGAGAGCTTGTGGACGGGATAATTCCGACCGCCTACAAGACCATCCACGAGTAAGCCAGGTTGAGGGGGAGTTTTTCGATGAGCAACGTAAAAATGCACGTGTTGGTCTGTGGTGGAACTGGCTGTCTTTCCTCAAGAAGTCAGGAGATCATAGATAACTTCAAGAAGTGCCTCGCCGAGCGTAGGTTGGACCAGGAGATCAAGGTGATCACCTCCGGCTGTTTCGGCTTCTGCGAGAAAGGACCTATCGTCAAGATAGCCCCGGACAACACCTTCTACGTCAGCGTCACCCCGGAGGACGTGGAGGAGATCGTCGAGGAGCACATAGTCAAGGGACGTAAGGTCTACAGGCTTCTCTTCACCGATCCTAACACCGCAGAGCATGTCTCTGACTCGAAGCACATGGACTTCTACAAGAAGCAGATGAGGATAGCCCTCAGAAACTGCGGCTTTATCGATCCTGAGAACATAGACGAATACATCGCCCAGGACGGATACTTGGCTCTAGGCAACATCCTTGAGTCCATGACCCCAGCAGAGGTCATCGATGTCATGAAAAAGTCGGGCCTCAGAGGCCGTGGGGGCGGCGGCTTCCCCACAGGGCTCAAGTGGGAGTTCGCGTCAAAGTTCCACTCCGACGACGGCAAGTACGTCATATGCAACGCCGACGAGGGAGACCCGGGCGCTTTCATGGACCGGTCCATCCTCGAGGGAGACCCTCACTCCATAGTTGAGGCCATGACCATCTGTGGTTACGCCATAGGGGCCAACAATGGCCTTGTCTACATCCGCGCCGAGTATCCTCTGGCGGTCAAGAGGCTTCGCAGAGCCATAGAGGATGCCAGAAATAGCGGCCTTCTTGGAGATAATATCCTGGGAAGCGGCTTCTCCTTCGACATAGACATCCGCTACGGGGCGGGAGCCTTCGTCTGCGGCGAGGAGACGGCACTGATCCACTCCATGGAGGGAGAGAGAGGCGAGCCGACGAGCAAGCCGCCCTTCCCAGCGGAGAAGGGGTTCTGGGGCAAGCCCTCCAACGTCAACAACGTCGAGACCTTCGCCAACGTTCCAGCCATATTCCTTAAGGGAGCGGACTGGTTCTCCTCTATAGGCAGCGAGAAGAGCAAGGGAACCAAGGTCTTCGCCCTGGCGGGCAAGGTAAACAACGTCGGCCTGGTGGAGGTCCCCATGGGAACCACACTCAGAGAGGTTATCTTCGAGATAGGCGGAGGTATCAGAGACGGCAGGAAGTTTAAAGCCGTCCAGACCGGTGGCCCCTCCGGCGGATGTCTCACCGAGAAGGACCTGGACACCCCCATAGACTTCGACAACCTCCTGGCCGCTGGATCGATGATGGGCTCGGGCGGTATGATCGTCGTCGACGACACCGACTGTATGCCAGCGGTGGCAAAGTTCTACCTTGAGTTCACCGTCGAGGAGTCCTGCGGCAAGTGCACCCCCTGCCGGGTGGGCAACAAGAGGCTCCACGAGATACTGGAGAAGATCACCGACGGCAAGGGCACCATGGAGGACCTCAAGACCTTGAAGGACCTGTCCAACGTAATAAAGGACACCTCCCTCTGCGGACTGGGACAGACCGCTCCTAACCCGGTGCTGTCCACCCTTAACAGCTTCTGGGACGAGTACGTGGCCCACGTCAAGGACCACAAGTGCCCTGCGGGAAGGTGCAAAAAGCTGCTCTCCTTCACCATAGATCCCAGCAAGTGCATAGGCTGCACCATGTGCGCCAAGATATGTCCCGCCGGAGCCATCTCGGGATCGGTGAAGAAGCCTCACGTCATCGATCAGGAAAAATGCGTCAAGTGCGGTGCCTGTGTGGACACCTGCAAGTTCGGCGCAATTTTAAAGGGATAACCGGAGGGAGTGACCAATATGAGCAAGATGATAGACCTGACCATCGACGGCAGGCCTGTATCGGTTCCCGAAGGGAGCACCATACTGGACGCCGCCAAGAAACTGGACATAAATATCCCAACCCTGTGTCACCTCGACCTGGAGGGGACCCCTATGGTCAACAAAGCGGCCTCCTGCCGTATCTGCGTGGTGGAGGTAGAGGGACGACGCAACCTGGCTCCATCCTGTGCTACTCCGGCCACCAACGGCATGGTCATAAAGACCAACACCATCAGGGTCCTGAACGCCAGAAAGACCGTAATGGAGCTTCTGCTCTCGGATCACCCGAAAGACTGCCTGGTATGCGCCAAGAGCGGCAACTGCGAGCTACAGGACCTGGCGGAGAAGTTTGGCCTCAGGGAGAATCGCTTCGAGCACGGGGCCCAGAGCACCTACGTCAAAGACGTATCCCCGGCGATCGAGAGGGACATGAACAAGTGCATCATGTGCCGCCGCTGCGAGACCATGTGCAACGAGGTTCAGACAGTAGGGGCCTTATCGGGAATAAACAGAGGATTCGACGCGGTGGTATCGCCGGCCTTCGAGATGCCTCTCGACGAGTCGGTCTGCACCTTCTGCGGTCAGTGTGTGGCGGTATGCCCCACCGGAGCGTTGGTGGAGAGGGACTACACCTGGAAGGTCATAGAGGCCCTTGCGGATCCCGATAAGGTAGTGGTGGTACAGACCGCTCCCGCCGTCCGTGCGGCATTAGGCGAGGAGTTCGGCTACGAACCGGGGACCTTGGTCACCGGCAAGATGGCCGCAGCACTGAGGACCTTGGGATTTGACCACGTCTTCGACACCGACTTCGCCGCCGACCTCACCATAATGGAGGAGGCCAGCGAGTTCTTAGACCGTCTCACCAGACACCTGGAGGGAGACACGTCGGTCAAGCTGCCTATACTGACCTCCTGTTGCCCCGCCTGGGTCAAGTTCTTCGAGCATCAGTATCCCGATCTCATGGACGTGCCCTCCACGGCGAAGTCGCCTCAGCAGATGTTCGGTGCGATAGCCAAGAGCTTCTACGCCGAGAAACTGGGAATCCCCAGGGACAAGATGGTCGTCGTATCCATCATGCCCTGCCTGGCCAAAAAATACGAGTGCGCCAGAGAGGAGTTCTCCGTCGACGGCAACCCCGACGTGGACCTGTCCATCACCACCAGAGAGCTGGCCCACATGATAAAGCAGGCCAACATCGACTTCAGAAACCTGCCCGACGAGGACTTCGACGATCCGATGGGAGCTTCCACAGGAGCGGCGGTCATCTTCGGCACCACAGGAGGAGTCATAGAGGCGGCGGTCCGCTCGGCGGCCGAGTGGGCAACCGGTCAGGAGCTGGACAAAGTCGACTTCGAGTCTCTCAGGGGACTTGATGGATGCCGTGAGGCCAAGATCCCGGTGGGGGACCTGGTCCTTCACATAGGCATAGCCCACGGCCTGGGCAACGCCAGACGACTTCTGGACGCCGTGAGAAACAACGAGGTCGAGCCGTTCCACGCCATAGAGATCATGGCCTGTCCCGGCGGTTGCGTCGGCGGAGGGGGCCAGCCCTATCACCACGGACACATGGAGATAGTCGCCAAGAGGGCCCAGGCTCTCTACCGAGAGGACGAGGGCAAGCCCATCCGCAAGTCCCACGAGAACCCCTCGATCAAGGCCCTTTACGAGGAGTATCTGGGTAAGCCTCTAGGCGAGAAGGCACACCACCTTCTTCACACCCACTACTTCAAACGGCACAAGATCTGATTCGACGATGAAGGGGGCGGCTCTGAGAGGAGTCGCCCCCTTTTTTTGTTAGAAAGAGGAGGAGCCTCCCTTGTCGGCACAGTTAAGAAGCCCTAGCGAACAATCGGCGGTAATAGGCATAGATACAGACAGATGCAACAACTGCCACGCCTGCATCGCCGCCTGCCCAGTCAAGTTCTGCAACGACGGAAGCAACGACCACGTCTCCATAAACCATCAGGCCTGTATAGGCTGTGGAAAGTGTATAGAGGCCTGTCCCCAGGGAGCCAGATACGGAATAGACGACTTCCAGCCCTTTATGGACTCCATTAAAAAGGGGGAAAAGGTCCTAGCTATAGTCGCCCCTGCGGTATTCGCCACCTTCGGAGACGACGCCTTAAGGCTTAACGGATGGTTAAAGTCCATCGGGGTGGACGGAATCTTCGACGTCAGCTTCGGAGCGGAGCTGACGGTGAAAAGCTACGTAGATCACGTCAGGAGGGACAGGCCCAGAACCGTCATAACCCAGCCCTGTCCCGCCATAGTGTCCTTCGTGGAGATCTATCACCCCGAGCTGATACCGAACCTGGCCCCTGTGGACAGTCCTATGGCCCATACGGTGAAGATGATCCAACGGTTCTTTCCCCAGTACAGAGGTCATAAGGTGGCGGCTATATCGCCCTGTCTGGCAAAAAAGCACGAGTTCGATTCCATAGGACTGGTAAACTACAACGTCACTTTTAACTCTATAAACTCTTTTCTACAAAAGGCAGGGATCTCCCTTCGCTCGTTTAAGGAAACCGCCTACGACGGCCCCTCGGCGGAGAGGGCTGTCCTCTTTCCCGCCCCTGGCGGCCTGGTCCAGACCATGGAACGGGAGGTTCCAGGAATAGGCGACAACGCCAGAAAGATAGAGGGGCCCGAGGTGGTCTACGACTACTTCTCCAGCCTCAGAAGCTCCATAGACTCAGGCGATTCCCCTCTGGTGATAGACTGTCTGAGCTGCACCATGGGATGCAACGGAGGGCCTGGAACCCCCAGGCTCGATCTGCCTATAGACACCCTTGAGGCCAGAGTACACCGAAGGGCGGAAGCGGCGAAAAAAAGGCACGGAGGTTCCTGGAGACTGGGGCTAAAAAGGTGGCGATTCAAAAGACAGGTAGATCGCCACTGGGAGAGAGATCTTTACAGGAGGGCCTATTCCGATCGATCTCAGGCCTCAAAGATATCCATCCCCGATGAAAACCAGCTCAAACAGGTGTACATCTCTATGGGAAAGAGTTCGGAGAAAGACATCTACGACTGCGGGGCCTGTGGCTACGGTTCCTGCGAGAAAATGGCGGTAGCCATCTTCAACGGCCTGAACAAGCCGGAAAACTGCCTCCACTACGTGGTACACAGCCTGAACGAGACAAAAACCTTGGTGGAGCAGGAGAGAGCGGGGGCCGACGCCAGGGCGGAGGAGAAGAGCAAAGAGGCCACGGAGGCCAGAATCAGGATAGAGAGGGACATGGAGAGGAACAGGCTTCTGGCAGGGGAGGTAGCGGAACATATCCTCACCCTGGAGAGAGGCATAGACCAGGTCTCTGAGATGATGGGGACATTAAGCGAGCTTTTGGCCCAAAATCAGGAATCGTCGTCGGAGCTGACCATAAAGGCCACCGAGGCGGAGAGGCTACTGGACACCTTCCCGCCGATAATCGGCTCCATAAACGCCACGTCCATCAGGACCAACCTCCTGGCCCTGAACGCCAACATAGAGGCCGCCCACGCCGGGGAGGCGGGAAAGGGCTTTTCCGTCGTAGCTATTGAGGTTGGAAAGCTGGCGGAGAAGGTCCACGAGGAGGCGGAGAAGATAACCCCCGCCACCCAGAACGTCCAGAGGATATTCGAGGTGGTCAAGGGACACGTATCAGAGGTCACCGACGGAATATACCGATCCAACGAGCTGACCCAGAAAACCGAGGAGTCGGTCCAGACCATGAGGGAATCGGCAAAACGGATCACCTCGGAGATATCCCACCTTTACAGCGACACCGCCGCCAATTAGAACCGAAGAGGCAGGCCCTGGGGCCTGCCTCTTGTCTATACTTTTTTCGCTCTAAAGGTCCAAGCTTGGGAGGTTTCCTTGGGAGTCATGGAGATACAGCTGTGGCAGAACCAGCGAACGCCCTCTTTTCTCAGTTTTTCCAGGTTGTCACCGTATCGCCCTCTACCGGTGTCGATCCTGTTGACCTCGATGAAGCCCCCCTCCTCGAGGGAAGTGGACAGCCTTCCGCACAGATGTCCCGACCAGTCTCCGGGGATAAGTGTCATGGCCTCCATGAGCTCCATGATCTCCGGACCTACCAGGTCGGAAAAGACCTTAGGCCCGACGAGGTCCGTCGTGGCGGAGGACTCGGCCAGAGAGATAACCGAGACTCCTCGGGTCACGGCCTCCTGGGCACAGGCCAGAGAGTAGGCCGATATGGACCTAAGAAGCCCCTGAACCGCATCTCTGTCCTTCCTGATGGCCTTGAACAGTCCCCTTGGCTCGACCAGGTTCATCATGGTCGTGAAGGGTCCCGTCAGCTTGAAGGCCGTCGATAGCCCCCTATCCCCCAGGATCGACAGAGCCCTCATGACCTCCCCCATCCTTCCCCTTTGGGGGTCCCACTCCAGCATGGAGACCTCGTCAAGAGAGTTCCAGGGGTTTTCCCTTATGAGAGGGGTGGAGGTGTGATCTCCCAGCTTGACCTTCGCTCCCAGGGCCTCCGATTCCACGGTGGAGCAAAAGGGAACTGAACAGTAGACGTCGCCTTTAAGCTCCTTTATGGCTATGGCGAGATCTGCCATTATCGCCCCATCGGTATGGACCTCCGGGAAGGGGAACCGTGACGCCAGAGGCTCTGGGACCGGTCCCTTGGCGTTTACCGGACAGGCCCTCATCTTGATACCTCGAACTGGAGACATCTGGCGAAAAGCCTGTCGTAGCCCTCGAGGACCGAAAGCTCAAGGTAGTCCACCTGCCCGGCCAGGGATTCCGCCCTCTTTCTGGCGGACCTGGACAGGAGGCACATCATAGAGCCGGTTCGGGAGGTGTTTCCGCAGTAGCGGATGCGGTCTTTCAGCTCTTTAGGGATCAGCCCCGACCCTGTGAGGCTCTCCACAGACAGATGGCGACCGAACTGACCTGCTATAAGCACCTGGTCCAGGTCGTCCATGGTCAGGCCCTTGGCCTCCAGCAGGGATAGGAATCCCGACAGTATAGCTCCCCGAGCCAGTTGGACCTGCCGGATATCCCCCTGGGTAACCTCTATGGGAGGGCTCTTTTGGAGCACCAGACGCCTAGCTCCATCCTGATCGACCACCAACGGCCCTTCTTTCAGCCTTCCGGTCTTTCCAACCATGCCGAGCCTTACGACCTCCGAAAGTACGTCCAGTATGCCGCTTCCGCAGAGGCCAACCGCCTCAACTCCCCCTATGACCCCAAAAGAGACAGACCCGTCCAGTGACACCGACTCTACGGCCCCTTCGGAGGCCCTCATACCGCAGCTTATGTTCATCCCCTCAAGGGCGGGGCCGGCGGCGCAGGAGCAGGAACTGAGCTCGCCGTTTATGGACAGGACTATCTCGCCGTTGGTCCCTATGTCGATAAACAGCCTGATTCCCCTGTCCTCCTCAAGCTCTGTGACCAGCATACCGGCGACTATGTCCGACCCGATATAGGCCGAGACGCCTGGCAGACAGTAGACCATGGCCCCGTTGCCCAGGGTTAACCCCACCTCCTCGGCGGAGAGCGAAAGGCCCTCTCTGACCACCGGGGAGAATGGGGCCTTCCCTAAAGATCCCGGGTGTATCCCAAGGAGCAACGATTCCATCGTTGCGTTGCATCCCACCGCCATCTCGTAGATCCTGTCCCTGGAGACATTAGCGTCCACACAGACCTGGTCAACCAGGCCGTTGAGACAGGTCACTATGGCGGACCTCATATCCTCAAGGCCCCCGTCGGAATCGGCGTGATGGATCCGAGAGATGACGTCCAGGCCGAAGTCCTTCTGTGGATTGATCGAGCCCGCCGACCCCAGAACCTTTCCGGTGGAGAGGGAGACCAGAGACACCACTACCGTGGTGGTTCCCACGTCAACCGCCAGGCCGTACAGGTCGTCCACCTCCGAGGGAATCAGGTCTATGACCCTCCCCTGGTGGGACACCGCCGTGACCTCCTGGGCCCTAAAGGCCTGAGGGATCCTCCTCAAAAGAGACAGAGATGCCTCCGTAACCCCAATACAGGACCTCAGGTGATCCAACAGCGATTTTCCGTCCCTGAGGGTTGGTATAGGGAGCTTTATAGCGCGAAAGGACACAGCCGGATCCAGCGAGATAGGAGGCATATCCCCTTCCTCTAAGACCGTCAGACCCCTCTCGGCCTCGCCGTATGGTCGAACCTCCAGGTCCCCCTGGGGATAGCATAGACAGGCGAGACGAACCCCATCCTGGATCTCCTGATCCGTCAAAAAGGTCCTCTCCTCCTCGGAGATCGGCCCGCCACCGTTCACCAATACCCTGCACTTGCCGCAGGTACCCTTGCCACCGCAGGGGCTTTCCACCTTGACTCGGCCCCTCCTCAGAAGATCAAGCAGGGAGGGACCTGGAACGTAGTCCCAGGTGACTCCCTCGAACGTTATGACAGGCAAATCAGGCCCTCCTGTTGTTCTTAGCCACGTCGACCATGGTCCTGACCTGGTCGAGGGCGGTCATCGCCCCTATCCCACAGGCCGGGGCCAGGACGTGGATGCCCTGGTTCAGGCTGGACTGACAGAGGAGCCGAAGCTGGCCCGGGGCGGCGGTCTCTATGGCGAGGGTACTAACGTTCCCCATCAGGGATTTCCCCTCCACGTGGCTGGCTATATCCCTGGCTGAGGATATGGAGTCGAAGCTGATACAGTCGCAGTGCAGGTCGCCCAGAAGGTGGGCCACTCCCTTAAGTCTTCCGCAGATGTGGACGATGGTTCCCTTCGCCAAGGGGGCCAGGGAATCGAGGATCCGGTTAAGGTATGGGATAGCGAAGGTCTCAAAGGCCTTTGGCCCAAGTATCTCCCCGGTACCGCTGGGGTCCGATATGGTGAGGACATCGGCCCCAGCCTCGAGCTGGGCCCTGCCGAAGCGGATCAGTTCCTCGGTAACCCGGTTCATAAGTCCCTCGACGTGGGAGGGGTTCTTTCGGATGTCCTTGTAGAACACCGCCGGATCGACCAGCGACGTCGCCAGGCTGACCGGCCCGGTCAGGTTGGCTATCACAGGGACCTCCGTCCCTCTGCTTTTAAGTATGGATATGGCACGACAGACCTCCAGGGCCCTGCCGGAGGAGGGGTCTATAGGTGTGAGGCGATCCCAGTCCTGAGACCGGTCTATGACGTAGGAGGTCACCCTTGGCTCGTGGATACGGTCCCCCATGGAGACGGGAGCACCCATGGACTGAGCCTCCACCGTCATACAGAAAGGGACACCGTAGTTCTCGAAGCCTCCGTTAGGATAGTGGCCCGACGCCAGCTCCGCCATGGCCTCCCCTGTGAGGTGGGCCTGGGGCCAGGGACGCTTCGTCAGGTCCATCACGTCCTCGACCACCATGTTCATCATGCCCCCAGGACATATACAGGGAGGACGGTCGACCTCCTGAAGGTGGATGGCCCTGGTCAACCGCTCCAGGGGGGAGAGATCAGCTGTCATACCTGTCCATCTCCAGTGCTCTGTCGATTTTATCCTCCGTCAGAGGCCAGCCCAACTCTCTGGCTGTGTCCATCATGACGTCTATGTTCTCCACGGGAGTCTCCACCGGCAGGCCACAGCCCGACATGAGGGCAAAGCCCTTAGGCGACCGGAAACCGTCTTTTATGTCCCTGAGACAGGCCTTTCTGACCTCCTCTTTGGTGCCAGCGAACACCACCGACGAGGGGTCAACCTTTCCCATTATCTTCATCCTGTCGCCCACTTTAGCGACGCAGTCGGGCAGGCTGACCACGTTGTCCACGCTCAGGGCGTTAAGCCCCATGTCCGCCAGGTCCTCCCATATACCGTCGGTCTTGCCGCATATGTGCATGGAGGTCCCCATCCCCTTGGACTTTATGTGCCCTAGAAGCTTTCCCACCGCAGGAGCGGCGTAACGACGGAAGTGGGTCGGGCTGACCACCGTGCAGGAAGACAGTGGCTCCGCTATGGATATTCCCATCCCTCGATCGATAGCGGCGTCCACGTATCTGACAGTGCTCTCCAGTGAAAGCTCGCAGAGCCTGTCCACCGACTCTGGGTCCCTTATCATCAGCCTGGTCATGTTTTGGACCCCAACCAGGAAGAAGGCGGTGGTAAAAGGTCCGACCACCAGGGCGGTGCAGGGGACCTCCGAGCTTATCTCCTCCACCACCATCTCCATGGCTTTCAACTGAATCGGAATACGACAGGCCTTTTCTGGGTCTATAGGCTCAAGGCTGTCTATTTTGGACACCGAGTCGATAGCCGGCTCCAGGAGATCGGCGGTGTCGTCGTCTGGGAACTTTATCTTTGCCCCCATTGCCTCGGCGACGGTGAACAGGTCGGTGAAGACCTTGGCGCCGTCCCCTCCGAAACGGCGATGGGTCGCTATGACAGCGTCCGCCAGGGCCCTGGGATCGTGGTTGAACTGGGATATTTTGCATCCCGATATGCGAGCTATGCCGTTTGACAGGTTGGGGTTGCACTGAATACGGTCAACCGGCTGCCCTGCCGCCATAGCCTTGCCCCTCTCAAGAGGGGTCATACGGTCCTTAAACTGCGGCACGGTTCAGGATCTCCCTCTTCGATATCACTAGCTCCTTTGCCAGTCTCGCCGCCGCCGATGCCTCCGGGGCGTAGCCGTCGGCGCCGATCTTCTGGGCGAAGCTTCGTGATATCGGCCCACCTCCCACCATGACCACGGTGTTATCCCTCATACCGTGGGTTTTCAGGAGCTCCACAACCACAGGCATGTTGGGCATCGTGGTGGTCATCAAGGTGGACATACCGACCAGGTGAGCCCCAACCTCCTTGGCCTTATCCACAAAATCCTTAGGGGGGACATCCCTCCCCAGGTCGAACACCTCAAACCCCACTGTCTCCAGCATGACCTTGAAGAGGTTTTTACCTATATCGTGGGTATCTCCCTCGACGACCCCCACGACGGCTCGCAGGCTATCGGAGGAGTCCTCCTTCTTCAGGTGGGGCTTTAGAACCTCCAGCCCTGAGTACATGGCGTCGGAGCAGAGCAGAAGCTCCGGTATGTAGTACTCCTCCTCCTCGTAAAGTCGCCCCGCCTCGTCCATTCCAAGGGCCAGACCAGAGGCTATGCCGTCGTATGCGTCAAACCCAGCCTCGACGAAATCCCTGGATAGCTGCTCGGAAGCCTCTTCGTCCATGTCCACCACCGATTGAGCCAGTTGCTTGAGCATTCCTTCCTTTTCCATCTTTATCCCTCCCCGATACTTTAAGGCATAAAAACTATGCCTTAAATAGTATACGCCTAGGGGAAAGGGTCTAGCAACCGAAGAGGCAGGCCCCCTCCCTCAAAAAAGGCTATAATGGAGGGCGATTGAGAAAAGGGGGATACCATCATAGGGGAAAAAACTAGCTTTTTAGGGACCGAGCCGGTAGGAAAGCTTCTTGTGAAGCTGTCGGTTCCCGCCATGACCGGAATGCTGGTAATGGCGTCCTACAACGTAATAGACACGATTTTCGTAGGTAGAGGGGTCGGCCCTCTAGGACTTGGGGCGGTGGCCGCAGCCTTTCCGATACAGTTTATAGTCCACGCTCTGGCTATGCTGGTGGGAGTGGGAACCGCCTCTTTGGTCTCCCGCTCCCTGGGAGCAGGGGACCTGGGCAAGGCGGAAAGGGCCCTGGGGAACGCCCTTATCATGGCCCTTTTAGCGGGGGTCGCCGTATCTTTACTTGGCAGGAATATCCTGCCCTTCCTGTCGGACCTCACAGGGGCACCGGAGGAGATCAGGCCCTTCCTCCACGACTACTTAGGGACGATCTTTCTAGGCTCTCCGCTTCTGGTATCGGGGATAACCATGAACTGCGTCATAAGGGCGGAGGGCAACGCCAAGATCGCCATGCTCACCATGGTTCTTTCCGCATTGACCAACATCGCCCTGGATCCCGTCTTTATCTTCGTCCTAAAGATGGGGGTCAAGGGAGCGGCGACCGCTACGGTGATAGCCCAAGGGGTGACGGTCTCGTGGGCTCTAGCCCACTACATCGTTCCAGGCCGTAGCTCTATAACCTTGAAAAGAGAGAACGTCAGGCTCAGGCTGGGAATCGTGAAAGAGGTTCTGGCCGTAGGGGGCTCGGAGTTCGCCAGGATATCCGCCCAGTCGGTGGCGGGGCTTATAATACTGAACCGGCTAAGCCTCTACGGAGGAACCGACGCAATAGCCGCCCAGGGGATAGTCCAGAAACTGATGAGCCTCAGCATAATGCCTATATTCGGCATAGCCCAGGGACTTCAGCCGGTGGTGGGTTACGCCTACGGAGCTACAAACGTCCTCAGGGCCAAAAGGGCGGTGGAGCTGGGGCTTATAGGGGCTTCCGCCATATCAATAGCCACCTCCATAGTGCTCATAGCCTTTCCCGATCCTATCGTAAAGGTGTTCACCGACGACCCGGCCCTACTGGCCATGTCCAAGCGATTCATCAAAATAGCCCTGTCGTTTTACTTTCTGGTGGGGTTTCAGGTAATAGGGACCGCCACCTTCCAGGCTCTGGGGCTCGCCAGACCGTCGATGATAATGTCACTGAGCCGTCAGGTCCTGTTTTTGATCCCTCTGGCCCTGGTCCTTCCCCCTATATTCGGCCTTCAGGGTGTGTTTTTGGTCTACCCCACCGCCGACCTTGGTGCGGCAGCTCTCACCCTGTGGTTTTTGATTCACTACAGAAAGAGACTTTTAGGGGAAAAAGCCTCTGGAGAGTTTCTCCAGGGAGAGGTTTAGAGAAGGAGTGATATTATGGATTTCGACGACCTTATAAAGACGAGGCGTAGCGTCAGGAAGTACCGCCCGGACCCTGTCCCGGAGGACATGGTGGAGTCCTGCCTAGAGGCAGCCAGAACCGCTCCAAGCGCCTGTAACTCCCAGCCTTGGTTCTTTCACGTCTGCCGCTCCGACAAGGTCCGGCGGGCGGTGGCGTCGGCGATGAACTCGGGGATGTACGGACAGGGGATGAACCGATTTATCGACCAGGCCCCGGTGATAATAGCGGTGGAGACCTTAAAGAGGGCGAAGCTGGCCCCCTGGCTGGCGGGGCTGATCAGAAACGTCCGTTACGAGATGATGGACGTGGCCATAGCCACCGACCACCTGACCCTCAAGGCGGCGGAGCTCGGCCTAGGAACATGCTGGATAGGGTGGTTCAACGAGAGAGCTGTCAAGTCCGCCCTGGGCCTTGAAAGATCCGCCCATCTGGACGTCATGATAACCCTGGGCTGGCCCGACGACAGGACCAGGGCTAAGAGCAGAAAGGAGCCGGACCAGGTCCGGCGATACCTTTAGAGGGGGATCGACACCATGTTGAGCACGCCAAAAGCGGAGAGGATAACCCTGGTGGTCTACGGCCTCAGAAACAGCGGAAAGTCCTATCTGACCAACAACCTACTTAGGACCGAGGCTTCCATAGTATCGGACAGGCCTGGGACGACCACCGACCCGGTGGTACACGCCATGGAGATGGGCCCGTTAGGGCCCGTGTCGGTGGTTGACACCGCCGGTTTCGACGACGACGAGGACCAGCTGGGCTCCATGAGGGTGGAGAGGAGCTCCAAAAAGCTCGACGTGGCGGACCTGGTGCTGTTCGTGACCAGGTCCGACACCCCACCTACCGACGGAGAGGTTAGCCTTGCTGAGAAGCTGAGGGAAAGGGGGGTTCCCTGCCTGGTGGTTCTCACCTTCGCCGATTCGGGCCTGTGCGACGAAAAGCGACACTTCGCTCCGGCTTTCAGGAAGATATCTGTGGACAACCACACGGGCCAAGGGCTGGAGGATCTGGACATGGCCCTTCAGGGGTTCTCCGCCCACATAGAGAGGGAGATAACTCCCCTTGAGGGACTGGTACAACCGGGGGAGACGGTGCTTTTGGTAACCCCTATAGATGCCTCCGCTCCTAAGGCCAGGATGATACTGCCTCAGGTGGAGACCATAAGGGACATTCTGGACAAAGACTGCACCATGGCTATCTCCACGGAGAAGAGGCTGAGCCAGTGCTACAGTGGGCTCAAGGAGAGGCCCTCGTTGGTCATAACCGACAGCCAGGCCTTCTCGGAGGTCGGGGCCATCCTGCCCAAAGACCAGCTCCTGACGTCATTCTCCATAGTTTTCGCCAGGAAGAAAGGGGACCTGGCCTTTTTCGTGGAGGGACTGACCAGGCTGTCGGAGGTCCCCTCAGGGGGCAAGATACTCGTGCTCGAGGCATGCAAACACCACAGGATGAACGACGACATAGGGACTGTGAAGATACCTAATATCTTCAGGAAGAAAGTCCGGTCCGACGTGACCTTTGAGCTCAAACAGGACATGCCCTCGAAGGAGGAACTAAAATCGTACCATCTGGTGATCAACTGCGCCGGATGTATGGTCACCAGAAACGACATGATGAACCGGATAGAGACCCTCCGGGAGGCGGGCGTTCCGGGGACCAACTACGGCCTATTCCTGGCCTGGGGAAAGGGCCTCCTTCCCCGTGCCCTTGAGCCTTTCCCGGTTGAACACGCTCTCTACAGGGGGTTCTCATGCTGATGACCGACAGGGAGACCGCCATACTGGTGGCCCAGGCCGACAGGGTCAGGCGGGAAAAGTACGGCGACGGGGTGTGGGTGAGGGGGCTTCTGGAGTACACAAACCGGTGCAGCCAAAACTGCCTATACTGCGGCCTTAGGCGGGATAACAGGGAGATCCGCCGCTACTCTATGGACGAGGACGAGATCCTGAAGGCGGCGGAGAGAGGGTACAGGGCGGGGTTCAGGACCCTGGTGCTCCAGGGGGGCGAAGACCCCGACTGGACCGCATCCAGGCTCTGCCGGACCGTTGAGTCCATAAAGAGCCGTTTCGATGTGGCGGTGACGTTGAGCTGCGGCATATTCGGGGCGGAGGACTATCGGTCCATGGCCTCGGCGGGGGTGAACCGCTTTCTGATGAGGTTTGAGACCTCCGACCAGGAGCTCCACCGAAAGCTGAGAGACGGTGTAACCCTTTCAAGAAGGATACAGGCCCTGTCTGACCTGAGGGAGGCGGGGATAGAGCTGGGATCGGGCTTCATGGTGGGCCTCCCTGGTGAGACCGAGGAGATCCGACAGGGCAACCTGGCCCTGTGTCGGGATCTGGGGTTGGATATGGTGGGGATCGGTCCTTTCATCCCCAACCCCCAGACGCCCCTGGGCCAGTGCTCTCCTGGGGCGATGGAGGATGTGGTCAAAATGACCGCCCTCCTCAGGTTGACCCTCCCTTACGCCAACATCCCAGCGACCACCGCCGCAGGTTCCCTGTGCTCCAACGGCAGGGAGGCCATGCTAGGGGCGGGGGCCAACGTCCTTATGCCCAACATAACCCCTCCATGCTACAGGGACCACTATCAGCTCTACCCCGGCAAGACATCCCTCAAGATGGACCATCTGCCGGAGCTTGAGGAGATAGACCGCTCTCTAAGGGAGATAGGTCGACACATGGACATGGGAAGAGGGGATTCCCTTTCGATAGGTTTAAGGTCGTCATAGACGATGACGGCCGATAAGGCCCTCCTGTCGTCCAGCTAGCTCTACAAGGGTTCCGTTTTCCCGGCCCAGGCCCGACACCCCTTCCAACAGGGCCATAACCGAGTTCTCCAGGTCCGTGGCCCTCGCCATGGACCTTTTTGCGACCTCACACAGGCTAGAGAGCATAGAGGAGACCTGACCGTTGCTTCTGGTCTGGTTCTCAGAGCTATCCAAAACCTCCGCCGCCTTAGCGCTCACGTCGGCGGCCTCGGCGGCTATGGCTTCGAGAGCCTTATACAGCATTCGAGATCTCTCCAGGTTGGCCTGACCGACCGAACCTCCGTCGGAGGCTATTTCACTGAGCTGACCGACCCCTCTGACCATAGACGAGGAAAGATCCCTGATCCTCTTGGCCGCATCCCGGCTCTGCTCCGAAAGGGCCCTGATCTCCCCTGCTACCACCGAAAACCCCTTTCCCGCCTCGCCAGCTCTCGCTGCCTCTATGGCGGCGTTCAGGGCCAGCAGGTTCGTCTGGTCCGCTATATCCCCTATAGTCGCCACAAAAGCCTCGATTCCCTGAGCTCCCTGCCTGAGGTCCTCGGAGATATCGGACACCGAGAGAAAGTCCTTGGACATGACCTCCACCCCTTCACCGTTTTCCTGAGCGAGGCCTCTGGCGGTACGAGCCTGCTCAAAGGTTCGATCGGAGGATCTCTTGGTCTCTTCCGCTAAATAAGCTACCTGTTTGGCTCCTTCGGTCACCGAACAAGCTCCCTCTTCAGCGGTCTGGACCGCCTCTATGCTGTCCCCCATGGACTCCACCAGCACAGCACTGGCCTCCTGAAGCCCTGCGGTAACCGACTCCACTCTTACAGCTATGGCGGAAAGACCGGAAGAGCTGGACATTATGCTGCCGTTACCCTCTTTCAGCGATCTCAGGACGTCCCTCTGAAAGTCTATGAGACAGTCCAGTGCCTGCGATACCCTGGAGAGTTCGTCGCTTCCGGTCATCGAACACCTTACGGTGAGGTCCCCCTGGATGGCCGCCTCGGCGACGGAGGTCAAAAGCCCTATCTGGGACATGAATTTTCGACAGAATAGTCCCAGACCTACGCCTAGCAGGACGACCGCCACGGATACCAGCGTCCACCGGATTCGGTCCATTCTACGGAGAGGTGCGAACACGGCGTCTCTGTCGGACACCATTATCAAAGACATTCCTCTCGGTAGAGGAAAGGAAAATATCTGTGATGCCTTACCTTCCGACCTCAGATCCAAACCGGACGGAGAGTCTTTGCCGTGAAGGTCCAACGCAGCTGACAGCACCTTTTCCTCCGCCGAGCCCGCCAGCACCTCACCGGAGGATCCCAGGAGAATCGCCCCATCCGAGGGAATCACCGCATCAAGGGCGGATATAGGTATGTCCGCTCCCATAACCCCTAAAAGCCTGCCTTCCTGGTAGAGAGAGTAGACCGGCACCGACAATGTCATAACCGGCTCATCGAGCCTGGGAGAGACCCAGGGAGAGGAAAGCACCGCAGAACCGGAACTCTCCGCAGAAACGTACCAATGTTCGACTCTTGGGTCGTAATCGTCCTCGGAAAACCAGTCCCCTCCGTCCAGGAACTGACCGCTTGGCAACGCTAGGTACAGGTCTGTAAGCCCCATGGGACGAGAGGCCTCGGTAAGGTTTCTCATGTAGTTTCCCGCGGTCCCCGGAAGTAGCCCCAGGTCCTCTATCATGAAAGAAAGGTTGTTAGCCCCGGTGGTGACCACGTTCTCCAGGGATTTAAACCAGTTTGAGACCGCCGCTGCCGCTCCTCTGCTCTCACGGACCTGACCGCTGTCCAGAAGATCTACCAGGGTAGATCTGGCTCCCTGGGAGGAGAAAAAAGCCAATGCCGCCATGGAAAAGCATACCGATAGGGCCATCGTTACGAGCCTTTTTTTAAGGGTCATGACAATCCTCCTCCCAAGCTATCTCCGTGAAATCTTCGTTCCTGGACCCACCCGCTTCGACCGGTCTCGTAGGTCAACTGTTTAGCTCTGTGCTTTAAACAGGCGGCTATCTCCGATATTTTGGCGGGATGGAGGTCTTTTCCCAAATTATCCTTCTCTATCACCGCTAAACTGAGGGTAACAGGGGAAACTTTACAGACCTCCCCCTTTCTGCTAACCGACGAGAAAAAACCTCTCTCCCAGTCCTCTTGGTGAAAGAAGTCTCTTTTTCGTCTATCGAACTCTCGGCACACCGAATCCAGACATCCCTCGGGCAGATTTCCCGTCACCACCGCCACGAAATCGTCTCCCCCTACGTGTCCCAGGGAGACTCTGCTTCCCAGCTCACTGAAACCCTCCTGAAGCACCGAGGCGGTGAGCTTTATAAGACCGTCTCCATCGATAAAGCCGTAGGTGTCGTTGTACTCCTTAAAACGGTCCAGATCGGCGTATATCAGGGCGAAGGACGAATCACAGCCTTTACATCTGGATATCCACCGCTGAATTTCCTGGTTTCCCGGAAGGCCGCTCAGAGGATTGCACGTCAGAGCCTGACGGACCTCTATCTCCGCCGACCTGGCTATGACCTGCTTCATGGTCACGGTCCCCATATAGTGGCCCCTGGTGTCCACGACCACCACTGGATCGTAGATAGCGTCTGGACACCGCTCCATAGCCAGCTTGGAAAGATGCCGGACCGAGCAACTGTGTCCCACGGACAAGAAGTTTTTCTTCGCCGCCGCCTCTACCGGCCTGTTCTGGAATAGATGGAAGCCGTAGGCCCCTCCCATCTTGGACGCGAAGTCGTTTCTGGTTACCAATCCCACCGGGGTCTTGCCGTCCAGGACCACTCCGTGGTCGAACTCGGGGGTGTTTTTCATGACGTACCAAAGGTCCTTGCAGGAGATCTCGTCCCTCTGCATGGCCCTGGCCCTGGTTGTCATGGACAGGAGCCCGTCCGGGGCCTCGCCCTCGCTGGCCTGGAGGTCGTCCCATATGGACTGAACCATATCCCTCTGAGAGTGGGAGACCTCGAAAGGCTCACAGGAAGGCTTAGCGAAAAGGTAGCCCTGGACGAAGCGAATCCCCAGCCTCATCAGGGTCTCAAGCTCCTGTCTCGTCTCAACTCCCTCGGCGATAATCCTGGACTCGACCTGAGAGGCCAGCCCCACCATCGATCGGACTATGTGCTGCTTTCTGGGCTCCTCGTGGATATCCCGAATGAGGGCCATGTCCAGCTTTATGTAGTCCGGTATACAGGATGCCAGCATTATAAGACCGGAGTGCCCAGCACCTAGGTCGTCTATGGCTATACGAAAGCCCTGTTCCTTCATCTCCTCGACCCGCCGGGATAGGAGGCCATAATCGGAGACCTCCTGTCTCTCGGTAAGCTCTATCACCACCTGAGACGATCTGACGCCCATCTGTTCCACTATCGAACGATTAAAAGAAGAAGGAAATTTTCCATTCAGAAAAACCGAGGGAGTCACGTTTATAAACACCCTTCTGTCCTCCGAATCGATCACCGTAGAGAGTGTTTTAAGGGCAGAGTCTCGACAAAGTTCCTCTAATTCCCACAGAACCCCCATTCGCTCCGCCCTGTCGAACAGCTCGCAGGCCGATTCTACCGGAGGGCGGCCCCGGGAGAGGAACTCGTATCCCCACACCTGACCGCCGAAGAGATCTACAACAGGCTGAAACACCGTCCTAACCCCCTCGCAACAGATCGCATCGTCCATCAACATAACGGCCAAAAAGACCACCTCCCCTAGGATCATAGAGGAGGTGGGTTTCAGTTCGGTAACGGTTGTGTCACATGTTTATCTTGCTGAGTGGGAACCTATAAAAGCTCGACTAGGAAACCCTGACGGGCATGGACGACTTATCCTCCAGCTTGAAGGTTGCGACCATCTTTCTCAATTCCTCCCCTAGATGGCTCAGGGCCTGGGAGTCGGATAGCAGTTCCTTGGCGACCTCTGTGACCTCGTCGAGCCTTTCGCCGAGGGCCTCGGTGTCCTCGGCACCCTCGGATACCCTGGTGGATACGTCCTGGACCGCCGAGGCTATTTCCTCGCTGGAGGCGGCCTGTTCCTGGGACACCGCCGCCAGGTCCTGGGTCGCCTGGGCGATCAGGTCGAGCCTCTTTATCATCTGCTCTATTTTAGCCTCGGTGTCCTGGGCCATGGACCTAGATTCGACGGAGCTTTTTGCGTTGTCGTTGACCGATCTGAAGACGCTCTCCAGATCGGCGGCTATGGTTGTGGCCATTTCAGCTATGTTGCCCGCCGCTCCCGCCGATTCCTCCGCCAGCTTTCTGACCTCTTCAGCTACTACCGCAAATCCCCTACCGTGCTCTCCTGCCCTGGCGGCCTCTATGGCGGCGTTTAAGGCAAGCAGGTTTGTCTGGTCCGCTATTCCACCGATCTGTGAGACGAAGCCCTGGACCTGGTTTATCCTGTCTCCTAAGGCCTTTACGGCGGCGGCGGAGTCCTCCGCCTCTTTCGACGAGCGAGCCACCATAGAGACTACCACTCTGACAGCCTCCACTCCCTCGTTGCCTGCCGCGGTAGCCCCTTCGACCTCCTCGGCCATCTCGGAGCTCTTACGGGCGGTCGCCTGGGCCCCTGCCGCTACCTCCTCCACCGAGGCGTTTATCTCCTGCCCTGCTGCCGCTATGGACTGCATTCTATCCCCTAGGGCGTCGGACCTATCGCTGGAGGCAGCTATAGCGGAGGTTGACCGCTTCATGGAGGACGCCAGTTTCTCCGACTGGATGTCCAGGGTTTTTGAGGACTTGGCTATGAGGGTCATAGAGGCTCTGAGTTTCTCGGCCATGAGGTTCAGAGCCTGAGCCATCTTTGAGAGTTCGTCCTTTCCTGTCGCATCGAACCGGACCGTCAGGTCTCCCTGGGAGAAAAGCCCCACCGAGTCGATCATCCGTCCCATAGGCCCGGTGATGGCCTTAGCGATGAAGATCGCCATAAGACAGGAAAGAACAAAGGCCCCGAGGGCGAAGGAGACCATAAACTTGACCGCACCGGCGGCGGAGCCCCGGGCCTCTCGGTCGATCCTACCCGCCTTCTCTCCTAAGTATTCGGCGATCTCTCCGATATCCCCGTCAAAGGCGATCAGATAGGGGTCACCGTTTTTATTAAAATCATCAAAGGCTTTGGCGTTTTCGTTTGCCATGGCCAGCTTCAAGGTCGAGGCCAGCCCTTTTCTGGCCATCTCCAGGTTCTCCATGACGGAGGCGAACTTACGTTTCTCGAAATCGTCCAGATTGGTTTTACCGTAGTTCTCCAGGTTCCGGTCGTTTATAAGCCGTCTTCTCTCTATATCCTCAAGAAGCTGTCGGTTTTTTGCGGGATCCTCGGTGATCATAAGGGCGTAGAGATCCGCCTCTATCGCCCTGGTCTGGGCCCTGGTGTCATTCAGCCAAAGAATCGGCAAGGTCATATCCCGATAGCTGGTCTCGAGAGCGACAGAGGTGGCCCTAAGGTTCCTCCAGCCTATAAAAGTAACCAGAGCCAGGGCCAGGGCGAACACCACGGCAAGGATAGAGATCTTAAGCACCGTCGAAATGTTTCTCATAAACCTCACAAAAATCACCGTTCCTCTCTTAAACAGAAGCTAAAGGTCTTTATGGGGGATCCCGTTGAAGAAGGGGGTCTCCGAGGGATGAAGCACCGCAGCGGCGTAGGTCGAGTCCCCTAGCCGAAAGGGGTACATAAACATATTCACATCGACTTTATGGCCTACCTTGTGGAGAAAACCTACCCTAACCGGCCCAGGAGGACATAAATTGCCGGAGAATAGGTCGGACAGGCTTTTTTGAACCTTTTGAGTGAACTCGGGGTGAACTTTTTTATGCAGAGAGCTCCCCAGAACCTCCTCCTTGGTGTAGCCCAGAAACTTTGTGACCTCGCAGTTCCAGAGGACACACCTCCCGTGGGAGTCAACTGCCAGTATTCCCGCAGGGGCGGCGGCCAACAACGAGGACGCCAACTCCGGCGGCTCCACAAAGGAGGATATCGCTCCGTCGCCGGAGGTAGACACCCCCTTACCGGCGAAAAAGTAGCCCTTTCTGGGCCTGGTGACGATCCTCTTGGGCCTGCTAGGCTCCACCTCGACCTTCGACCTGAGCTGGTTTACCGCCCACCGGACGAGGGAGGGGTTGCCCGTACCGGGAGGAAACTCCCATACCATCCTCAAAAGGTCCTCCACCGAAAGGACTTTGCCAGGATAGCGAAGAAAGGTGGAGAGAAGCCGAAACTCCATGGCGGTGAGGTTAGACCACCTCAGGCCGTTCCATACCGATCTGTCCCCTATGTTGACCATCATGTCCTGGGTCTGCAACAGCCCTTTGCCCTCTATGGAGACCGGGTTTTTAGATCCTCCCCGGCGGATCAAAGTCTCCACCCTGGCGCAGAACTCGTCGGGATCGAAAGGCTTGGACATATAGTCGTCCGCTCCGGCCTCGAGGCCCTCTATTCTGTCTCTGGCGTAGGTCCTGCCGCTCATGACCAGCACAGGAAGATCGACGAGAGAACCTTTCTCCCTGATGGCCCTAAGATAGGGAAGACCTCCCTCCCCTGGGAGGTTCAGGTCCAGCACCAGCAGATCGGGCACCCAGCGACCTATCGCCGGTCGTAGCTCTTCAACGCAGGAAAAACATCGAACCTCGTGACCGAGGTCCTCCAGACAGTCCGCCAGCCCCCTTCTGAGCCCAGCGTCGTCCTCTACTATAGCTATCTGAGACATGGTTTTATTCCTCCTCAATGGCTTTTAGGCACCTCTAAAAACTCACCTTTGAGTCCCCTCGGAGAGACCGTCCCGTCTACGCCCTGTTTCGCCCAATCGTATACTCGACCTGCCTGTTCCGTACGAACCGCCTCGGAGGGCACGTCCTGTGCCCCCTCGGCTTGGCGCGACGTCCTGTCGCCCCATTCGTTCTACACAACGGCAGGTCGAGTATACGGGCTCAAATGGGCTACGTCGGAACGATCTTTCCGAGGAGCGGAGTTTTTTAGAGATGCCCTTTTATCTTCGGGAAATGGAGCGTAACCGTGGCCCCTACAGGAGCTCGATCCCTAAGCTCCAGCTTGCCTCTATGGTCCGAGACGATGGCCTGAACCACCGCAAGACCTAGCCCAGAACCGGAAAGGGGACGATTTTTGATCCTCTCCTCAGGTGCCCCCTCCCCTGGGGGAAACCCCTCACCGTCGTCCTCTACGGATACCACGACCTGATAGTCCTCCACCTGAGAGGTAACTCGGATACTCCCCGGATTACCCGACCGGTCTATCGAGTTCCAGCTGTTCACATACAGGTTCACGAACAGCCTAAATAGGTCGTACCCGTCACCGAGAACGGTGGCGTTCGGCGGAACGTCACATGAGAAGGAGACCTCCGACGAGCCCAAGCCTCTCGATACCTGGACCATCCTCCATGCCTCACGGCACACCGCACCTATGAAAAGAGGACGGAAGGACCTTTGTGCCCCTCCGCCGACCTCGGGCAACTGCTCTATAAGCCTCTCTATCTGGGTGGCCCCGTCGCTGATGTCCCCTAAAGACCTCCTGAGAGAAGGGGTATCCAGAGGCTTTCGATCCTCTAACTTTCTGATGTGCCTCTTGGCGTGGATCTGAATCGCCGCTAGAGGGGTCCTTATCTCGTGGGAGAGCTTCCTTATAAAGCTAAAAGAAGGATCGCTGATGGTTACCCTTTGATCTGGACCAGTTACCCTCTCTCCAGAGGCTATAACCGCCTGCACCACCTTGGATATCCAGGGAAGATTTTTCTCTATCCACTGCCTTGAGAAGACCCTGACCTCCTTGAGCTCGGAAAGATACTCATAAGGGTCTATTTCGTACCTGGAGATGAGGGATAGAATATGGTCATCGGCGGGCCTTTTATCCATAAAAAAAACGTGGCCAAAAACTATAGCCTCGGGCCTGTTTTTCACCAGGACGGGACAGGAAAAGGTGTCGAATCCCATAGGACAGCGACTGAAGAAAATCCCTTTTTCCCAGTCCAAGGTGAAAAGCTCTCTGGCTCCGGTCCGACATAACTCTCCTCTGACGGGGTCATCGAGGTGCCACTTTAGACAGATAGAGGGAACGCCCGCTACGACCACCCTGTCCTGGGTGAGCCTTGGTACGAGGTCTATTGCCATAATGACCCCTAGAGGAAGGCCCGTCAGGTTATATAACCCTTCTACCGCCAAGCTCAGGACCTGACGATGAGATACTTGATTATCTGAGAAAATATTCAGCACCTCCCTGATATTTCCAACGTGATTATAGACTAAAGGTCTAACGAGTTGCGTTAGGAAAGGTTTGTATGCCGTGGATCCGTTTTTTGATACGTAATATCGGATCGAAAAGGAAATAAAACAGCTGGCCCTCTTAAGAGGGCCAGCTGTTTTATTTCCTTTTCCTCAAAAGTAGAGGGAGTCCGAGGAGCAGGACAAGATAACCGAGGTTGAAAGGGGATACTAGGCAACCACCGGATCCGGGAGACAGGGCGACAAGCTCGCCTTTCTCCCTTGAGAGAACCGTTGAAAGGCCGAAAATCCCGTCTTCCTCTCCATCCTGTATCAGGAATACCCCTCGACCAGAGCCATCGGCCAGAATACCGACGTAAGGGCTTTTTCCGTCGACCAGACAGACGGTCCAGCATATGTCATATACGGTTGAACCGTCTTTATCTTTCTTAGAGACCAAGAAAAAGTCCCCTGCTCTATCCCCAACCAGGGAAGGAAGCTCCCATCTATGGTCGCCTAAGATGACAAACAGTCCCAATCTACCCAGCACGTTTAGACTTCCTTCACCGTAGCCCGGAAGGTCGAGTTTTTTAAGCTCCGATTCGTACACCGACAGGGTTACGTCGAAAAACACCTTGTTTCCGTATCCTACCAACCGGGAGACCGAGAAGGACATTTGATCCAGTATATCCTTGGGCTTTACCCCTAAAAGACCGGAGAGCACGTCCGGGTGTATTGATCCTTTTTTAGGAACCGTAGCACCAAGATCTCCTGGTCCTACAGACAGGGTATCGGGAACCGATATATCGAGACTCATAGGGGCACCGACGTAGAGCCGTCCTTCCAGTCCAACCTTACGCAGAAAATCTCTGGACACAGGAGCCCCTATCTCCTCAAGACCCTTAGCCACCGTAAAGGTCTTTACGTCGCTGGAGACGGAGATCTCGAGACCAGTACCCCATATCTGATCCGCGGCCACTACCTGCCAGCGAAACAGGCCTGGGGGAATATCGTTAGGAATGGGCCATCTATGATCGTTGCCTTCGTAGACTTTAACCATCTCTCCAGATTCGTCAGCCCCCAGAAAGAGCCGATAGATCACGTCGGAGGTCTCGCTGTATTTGAAGTTCCAGTCCAAAGTCCCCGAGATCCCTATACGACCTTCGTCCATAGGAAAAGACCCTATAAACTCAGGAGGAAGGGTCTCTATAGACCTTTTAAGGTTGAGATGCCCTCCTGTGGCGACCTTGCCCTTAAGGCTTTCAAGGGGAGCGGCCCCTCTCAGAATCCTCCACCTTATGGTGTCCATGGACTCATCGGGGAAAAGGCCTCTCAAAAAAGATACCGCCCCTGATACGTAGGACGCCGCCATAGACGTTCCTGTCTTGGACTCGTACCGCTCCGTCGGACTGGGAAATCCCACCCCAAAGTCGTCAAGATAGAAAAACGACCCCGACGGATCGGTTCCAGAACTCCAACTGACCACTATCCGGAAACTGGCCTGTGTCCTCATCTTTCTCGGTATACGAGCCACTATTCTGCCAAAATCCAGATGATCGAGACCACCTTTGCCTATTCGGGCTATATCTAGCCACTCACCGTTCGGTTCAGTCCTACACTGGAGGGATACCCATTCATCGTCGTATCCCCAAAAACCACTGTACCATCCCCTTACGTAGGCCCCGGCGTAAATCTCAAGGTCCGAGGATACCGCGGAGAGGTCGAGAGGTTCTTTCAGGGTAAGATAGCCCTTCCCTCCGCCTGGTTTAAACGTCAGCTTCCAACTATTTTTGGGGCTACGGTACAGAGGACTGTTTCCCCAGGGGTCTAAACCATGACGGCCTAATTCCCAGTCACCCGACGCTATCCATCTACTGCCCCCTAGCTCCATTTCGTCAAAAAACAACGAACGATCCCCAGACCTCGGATCGAAAGGAATCCCTGGAAAGGTGCTGAGGATATCGGTGCCTGGAGCCGCCAGGAGAACCGACCTAAGCCCGTAGGAGGATTCATCGTTGAGGTTGCCATCCCTGTCCATATTGGCCACCGATATGACGTTAGGCAGATCGTAGCCCGAGGGATAGACCGGCTCTAAATCGTTGTCGTTAGAGGAGTTCCCCGCTGAGGCCACAAACAGCACAGACTCCACAGAAAGGGCCTCTATGGCCTCGTAGGCGGCCTGAGAGTAGCCTCCAAACTGGAAAGCCCCGTTGACCACCACCACCGGAACGTCCTTCCTCTTCATCTCCAAGATATAGTTAAGGCCCTTGACCACCGTTGCCACGTCCCCGTAACCTCCGCTGTCAAGGCACTTTACAGCCATGATAGATCCCTTCCAGAAGACCCCGGAGACCCCAAGCCGGTTGTCTCCTACTGCACCGATTATCCCAGCGCAGTGGGTCCCGTGGAAGTTATCGTCCATAGGATCACCGTCGTCGTTGACGAAATCGTAGCCGTGGAGATCGCCGGAGGAGGGATAGGGGTTGATCCACATATTGGACTTTAAATCGACGTGGTTATAATCGACTCCGCTGTCGAGAACCGCCACGACCCCTCCACCTTCGGTGGCGGTGTACCAGCTGTGTTGCCCCCCTATATCCCCTCCGGAAAGACCGCTATCCCTCAGAGCCCACTGATCTAGGAACAGAGGATCGCTAGGAGTAACGGCAAGGGACCTGACCCTGTAATTGGGCTCGGCCGCTAAAACCGAGCTGTTAGATCGCACTTTTTCGACAAGGATCTCCGTTGAGAGATCGGCCCTCAGAAGGTACCAATCCCCTTCTTCTCCTTCCATAAGGAAAGATAGTCTCAAGTCAGGGTCTTCAAAAAAGCCGCCTGACGGCTCAGATCCGCTCTTAACCTTTATCAACACCTCGCCATGAAGCCAAGGTTCCCCCAATCTAAAAACCTGGGCATCACAGGAAAAGGTGAAAGACACAAAATACAGACAAAACACAGAGAGAAAGATCAAAAAACCTCGATGCTTCATGATCGATTACCTGTTTATCTCTTTTAGGATCTCCTCGAGCACTTCGTGCCTGTCCTCGTAGGGGACCTGACAGGTTCCGACCCTGAAGTGACCGCCACCGCCGAAACGGAGCATGAGCTTGCCCACGTCCACCTCGGAGGTACGGTTCAGTATGGAGTGCCCCACGGAGAAAACGCAGAACTCCATCTTCTTCCCGTCGAAAACCCGAACGGAGATATTTTGATCGGGATATAGAGCGTAGATGACGTGACGGTTACCGACAAAGGTCTCTTCCTTGCCTATAAGGTCGGTGATAACTCCGTCCCCTTGGCTATAGCTGTTTTCCTTTAACATGTCCATGAAGAGCGGTATCTGTTCTCTGTAACGGCGGACCCTCTCCTGGACGTCCTCTAGGGCCAGAATATCGTCTATATCGTGTTCTCTCAGGTATTCCACCAGGTCGTCCATGAGCTGATAGTTGGATATAGTGTAGTCCCTGTACCGCCCGAGACCAGTCCTAGGGTCCATGACAAAAGACAGCATAACCCAGCCCTGAGGGTCAAGAATCTCCTCTCTGGAGAAGTCGGCGGAATCTGCCTTATCCGCCACTTCGACAAGGTAGGATAACCTGGACAGAGGACCATCGTCACCTCCATAGTAGTTGTATATGACCCTGGCACAGCTTTTAGCACAGGGATCGCAGGCACCGTCCCAATGGTGGCGGAACATCTCCTCCCTCTCCACCTCCGAGGCGTGGTGGTCGAACCACAGGCCACATCCCGGCAGATAAGGAACGTTGGCCAGGACGTCGTTGGAGTCGGCCTGGACCAAGCCGTCCTGGATATCCTTAGGGTGGACGAACTTTCTCTCGTCCATTACCCCCATTTCCTTTAAAAGGACGGCACACATTAGACCGTCGAAATCGCTTCTGGTTAAAAGACGCATTAATTATTCCTCCCGTCCGAGACTTATTCCTAAGGCAACTAAGGTCGATCCGGTACAGAGCAGGTTGAAGCCCACCAACATACCGACACCCCAGGCGGCGGCAAAAAGATCTTGCCATATGAGCATGGCCAGGGCGAGAGCGAGAAGGCCGCTGGCAAGTAGCCACAGCCAACCTTTAAGGCCCTTGAGTTTTAGGGCTAGAACGACTTTAAACAGCCCCTCTACAAAAAAATAGACGCTAAGAATCATCGTCAAGGTGATAACGCCGCTCAAGGGCTTGGCCAGAAGGATGATCCCGGTCATGAGGGCCAGAAACGCCCCTAAGATATCCCCCAAACCGCCTCTCCCCTGACGTCTCTCTCTGTAGCCACTAAAAGCCATCGCCGATCCCGCCGCAACCATCAACCATCCAATAAGCGTCTCTATGGCGATTGAGGCCATAAGAGGCATAGACACCGCCATTCCCCCGAGAAGGGCGAGAGATACACCTAGGCCGATGATCCAGCCCCTGCGAGAGCGAAGCCCTCCTCTGTCAAAGTCACCGAAGATAAACATGATTTGCCCTCCTCATCTTCTATGGTTAGACCGCTGTAAGGAGAGTATATCACGACGAACGATCGGGTAAGAGGTGTGATATAGGGGAACCTCTAAAAACTCACTTTCAAGTCCCCTCGGAGAGATCGTCCCGCCTGCGCCCTGTTTCGCCCAATCGTATACTCGACCTGCCTGTTCCGTACGAACCGCCTCGGAGGGCACGTCCTGTGCCCCCTCGGCTTGGGGCGACGTCCTGTCGCCCCATTCGACTACACGACGGCATGTCGAGTATACGGGCTCAAATGGGCTACGTCGGGACGATCTCTCCGAGGATTAGAGTTTTTAGAGGTGCCCATAAAAGAATTGCCTCTTGACACCCTCTCTTTAGCGGGGTAAAATAACCGAAATTTTTCAGACAACGAGGAAGGAGGAGCCTGCCATGACCTACAAAATAGACGGTAACAGCTTCAACGCCATAGTCGTCCTAATTATGGGCTGCGGGTCTTCTCCCGGTGCCCTCACTTTGTCGTGACGGCTTTTTACGGGAGCGGGATCCTTTTACATAGGATCCCGCTCTTTTTTTATCCCCAAAAAAATCAGGAGAGAAGGAGTGTTTGAGATGACTAGAGACAACAATTCCCATTTTTACCAGGCAGAGGAATTCAGAGGCCCATTTGTAGGCTATACCCTCTGCGACCCCACACCACAGGAGCGACGGTTCGCGGCGAACTTCGAGGTAAACTCGGTTCGTTACAGAGGCCCTTTCGAGGGCGTACGCTGACAGAACCTTCCTCACCCACTCGCGGGGCCTCCGGTAGGCAGACCGGGGGCTACATAAAGAAAGGCCCGAGATGTCCCCTCCAGGGAGTATCTCGGGCCTTTTATCTCATCTCCGAAAGGGCCTGTAAAACCGCCTTGACCTTTCCGCCAAGGTGAACATCTCACGATCTCCTTCCGAGTCGCCGTAGACGAAAACCGGCTCAGGAAGGCTTGGGAAGGCCCTTTTGATCCTACGAACCTTCTCCGGGCCTCGACAGTTTCGACCTTTTATCCTGCCGGTCAGAACCCCCCCTATGTCCTCAAGCTCGGTGGCTATAAGGGACTCCACACCGTGAGACCGACACCACGGCTCCAGCCAGTCGGACACCGATGCGGAGACCAGTGCGACCTGGTCCCCTCTGCCTAAGTGCCAAGACAGCCTGTCCTGGGCACCGGGCCTCATGGCCCGATCCAGATCGGACACAAAGTCCTCACAATGTGTTCTAAGCTCATCCCTGGAGACTCCAGCCCATAGATCGGACAGGAAAGCCTGCTTCATCCTATGCCGACGGTCTTGAGAGAGGCCGTGAAGGATCGAAGCCTTTAGGGCCGCCGATAAAACCTTTGGCAGGCCGAAGACCTTTCTGTGAAACAAAAAGCACGAATCACCTTCGATAAGGGTTCCGTCGAAGTCGAAAAGAGCTATTCCCATAGACTAAAGTCCGAACTCCTCCGGCGCGATACCTACGACCGCACAGATCTCCCTCACGACCGCTTTTTCCGAGTCGTCGAAGTTTCCGTCGGCCCCTCCGACGGAAATAGCCACCGCCACGGCGATTCTGGCCTCCTCGGGCTTGCTCTTGAGCTTGCCCATGGCGTTAAGGGCCTGGGCCTTGCCTATGGTGAGATCAAAACCAAACCCGGTCATAAAGTTATCGAAAGACTTAACCACGTCGGACATGCTGAAGACAGAGAGCTCCGGGCTGTTCTGTATAAAGCCCATCATCTTGGCCTTTTCCGACTGATCCACCACGCCGTCGGCGTAGGCCACCAAGGCACAGCCAGCCACTACAGCCTCAAGCATCTCCTTGCTTTTGTACTGCTTTATTTTGGTGGAAAGATCGCTGAACTTATCCTTGAAAATATTCAAAAACCCCATAACCTATCATCCCTTCTTCTCTCTAGTTAGTTGCTTTCTTACGTGAGGATCGCCTCAAAAGCTCGCCTATTATAAGGACCGGGCTGGTCCCGATAAATATCAATATCCAGTCCATAACCCCTAAGGGGACGGTCCTGAAGAAAGCCCCTCCATACTGGACGGCTAAAACCTGACAGACCGCTATACCAAAAGCTATTATCAAGAACGCCCTGTTCTCCGTTACCCCCGAAAAGGCGCTGACCGTTCTGCCGAAGACCCTGGCGTTGAACATATTCCAGAAATGGAGGATGACGAAGGAGGAGAAAAGCACCGTCAGCTCCCTATCGGTTACTCCACCTCGCTCCATGAAGATAAGCCATGTCACCATTATCAAGGCGAAGGTCCCTCCGGTCCAGGATATATTCTTGATCATGGCGGGGGAGAGTATAAACGCCTCCGGATCTCTGGGGCCAGCGGCCATAACATCGCTGTGAGGTGGCTCGGAGGCCAGAGCTAGCGCCGCCAAAGTATCCATGATGAGGTTTATCCAGAGCATCTGAATGACAGTAAAGGGCAGAGCTATCCCTATAAAAGGTCCTAAAAAAACCACCGTGAGGGCCGCCAGGTTTATTGTCAGCTGGAACAGTATAAACCTCTGGATATTGGAGTAGAGGCTTCTACCCCATTTGACCGCTCTGACGATGGAGGCAAAGGAGTCGTCAAGGAGGACTATATCCGCCGCCTCTTTAGCCACGTCGGTTCCGCTCATCCCCATGGCCAGTCCTACGTCGGCGAAGTTGAGCGCGGGGGCGTCGTTGGTTCCGTCTCCGGTGACCGCCACCACCTGGCCGTTATCCTGGAGGGTCTTGACCAACTTTCTCTTATCCATAGGACGGGCGCGCCAGATTATCTTGACCCTTTTGACCGCCTCTCTTGCCTCCTCCTCGGAGAGCTCGGAGAAGGTGGCTCCGTCCATAGAGACGACCTCTGGATCGTCGTCCTCCAGGACCAGACCACACTGCCTGCCTATCTCTACGGCGGTGGCCTTGACGTCGCCAGTGACTATTTTGACGTCTATGCCAGCAGAGAGAGCTCTCTTAACCGCATCGGGAACCTCGTCCCTGACGGGATCCATGATGGCGGCGAATCCGACCCAGGTCATGCCTTTAAGATCCTCGATTGCCTCCTCCGGCGACTCTCCGAGGTGTAGCGGCCTGGTTGCGAAGCCTAAGGCCCTCATCCCTCTGGCCTGAAGGACGGTTATCTCGTCTAGTATGGCCGATGGGTCCTGATCGCAGAGGGCCAGGACTATCTCCGGCGCCCCTTTGACGTGGAGGACATCGTCCACTACTGTAGCCATTAGCTTTCGCTCGGTGGAGAAAGGGAGGCGAGCCTGTATGCTATTCTGGTCCCTTATGGCCTGGCTATCGAAGCCCTGCTCCTCTATGGCCATAAGGAGGGCGCATTCGGTGGGGTTGCCCAGACAGGTGGACTTCCCAGACGAGTCCTCACCTATGGTGGCACTGGAGTTCATGGCTATGGATAAGGCCATAGCTTGGTCCAAGTCGAAGGAGGTCTCCACCACTTTCATCTCGTTTTTCGTGAGGGTGCCGGTTTTATCGGAGCAGATAACGCTGGCGGCCCCGATGGTCTCGCAGGCGTGCATCCTCCGGACGAGGTTATTGTCCTTCATCATGGCCCTCATAGAGTAGGCCAGAGAGAGTGTTACGCTCATGGCGAGCCCCTCAGGGACCGCCACCACGATAACGGTTACGGCGATCATAAAGTACTCGACCAGCGACCTCAGAACCTCCGAGGGCATCCAGAGGGAGGGCGATTTAGCGATAGAGCCGGTGAGGGCCAGGGCCAGGGCACCTAGGAGAAGTATTCCCGCCCCTATCCCTACCGTTACGATCCAGCTTTTAGCCCCTGAGGAACCTATAAAGGCAGGGACCTCTTTCTCGATTCCCGCAAGCTCAAGTCCATCGTAGAATATAGGGACCCATACCTTTGACAGGACCACCAGAAGGGCCACCATACCGACCCAGAAGAGCTTCCACTGTCCCTGATCGAGGACCAGTTCCCCTACTGAACTCCCTCTCCACACAAGGGCGGTGAACAGTCCAGCTGCAACGCCGAACCCTACGACCCCTATGAGCTTGGATAACCTCTCAAGCTGTTTGTTGAGAGGGGTGTCCTCTCCTGTGTCCTCGGTGGCAGCTTTAGCCGTTTTACCTATCTCCGTTCCGTCCCCTACGGCGGAGACCTTCATCACTCCGTCCCCTTCCCGTACGGCACAACCTCTGAGAAGGAAGTCAATGGGGTAGGCCTTGCCTCCGTCGGAGGAAGGTCCAGGGACGTCCTTTTTGACCGGCACCGACTCTCCGGTCAGCTTTGATTCGTCGACCCTCAGGCCGAGCCCCTCAAGGACGTGGCCGTCGGCGGGTATTTCCTCTCCGGTCTCCAGGATGACCACGTCCCCTACGACTATATCCTTCTTGGGAACCGAGGTTATGACGTCGTTTCTGAACACCTTCACAGGGGTCTCGTCCTGGGACGTCAGAAGCAGGTCGAATTCTTTACCTGCCTTAAACTCGTTGACGAAGGCCAGTCCAGTAGCGAGAAGGACCGCCATGGCGATTCCCAGGCTGTCCAGATACTCTCCGTGCATCGATCCGGTTATGAAGGAGATAACAACAGCGACCAAGAGTATCCTTATGACAGGATCCTCAAATTTCTCCAGAAAAAGCCTCCACCAGGGATCTCTTTCCGCCAGTGTCAGCACGTTAGAGCCGTGTTCAATACGACTTTGTTTTACTTCTTCGTTCGTGAGTCCTTTATAGGACATAAAAAACATCCGTTCCTTTCCGCTCGATTAGGCTTGATATAAAATCCACCGGACTGAGAAGGAATCTCCAGCCCCCTTTGAAACACCCTGACCTTACTACTTATTTTCTACCGGCCTTCCAGCTGAAGCCGAAGCGGTAGTGTTCGTCACAAGGTTTATGGTTATCGAAGTAGAGCTCCTGCTTGCTGAGCTCCAGACCACTCCCCTGGTTCTCGAAGAGCCCTACGGCACAGAACTTCTTTCCCGACTCGGGGTTATCCAGTTTTATGGTTATCTCCTCAGAGCCGGTGTTTATGGTGAGCCTGCCGTTGACCTCGGAGAACCGGGCTGTTCCCTCGTAGATAAAGGCGAAGATCAGGACCCTCTTTAGCACCTCCGGCCGAAATATGGTCATGTTCTCCCCGTCGCTGGAGGAACCGCTTCTGTCGTCTTTATCGAGGAGGATAAAGGGAGAGTCCGATTCGGACCCTAAATATCCCCCAAGGGGCTGTATGACCCCTTTATGGCCGTCTTTCATCTCGAACATACAGCCAAGGTCCAGGTCGACCTCCCCGCTACCTCCGCCGAGAAGGGAGGAGAAGAATCCCTTCTTAGGCTGTTGGTCGGTGCCCTTGCTGTCCCAGTTTAGGTTTATCCTTATCCTCTGGCCCTCTTTTTTCTCCAGAGAGAGGAGCTTTTTCTCTCCCCTTTTCTCCAGGGTTATCTTGCTGAGTGAGACCGACGACGCAGAGGGAGTTGGAGCGACAGGAGGTTCGGGAAAAGCCAGGTCCGGCAATCCGTAAAATCCAGCGAGAGATCCAAAGCCCTTAGGGAATCCCTGGGCCTCCACGGAGAAACGCCACTTGCCCGATTTTCGGTATATCTCCAGCAAAACTCCGTCTTTAGCCCCCTCCAGATCGGCCCCTAGATCGCAGGTATCGGAGAAAGAACCGCAGTCCACCTTCATAGAACAGGCTGAGGAAATTTGGGGGGACCGATAGGCCAGGGCGATCCTGTCCACAGAAGGAGGAACCGACGAAAGGGACAGGGATACCGCCCCCTCTCCCTTAAGGTCTAAAAAACCGGGGAAAGGGTTGTTCCAGGATAGGGCGACTTTATCCGGTCCCGAGGCTTTGGAGTTTTCGTCCAGCAGGAAACAGACCATATCGGCCTTAACGCCCAAGAGGGAGACACGAACCGTGTCTCCCTCCAGTACCTGCCTCTGTCCTTTTACCAGCATAGGCCGATCCTACTGGACCAGGCTATCCAGTTTCGACTTGAGCTCAGGGCTTATGGAACTGGCCTTCTCCGACAGGGCGAGAAGCACGGCCTTCTCTACGTCGTCCAGTTTTCCGTCCCCTTCGATCATGGCGACAAGCCACTTGCCCTCGTCGTCGTCGACGGAGCCCGGGCTTTTCTCGTCGTCCAGGAGGTAACTGACTATGGCCTCCACCATGAGATCCTTCCACTGAGGGCAGTTGGCCTTACCGGATACTGCGTCGTTGAGGGAGAACAGGAACTCAGCCTCCTCTTTATCGATAACTCCGTCCTCGAAGATGACTTCCTTTATACGAGCCACTTCCTGCTCGTCAATTACTCCATCCGCCAATATCTCATCGGCGAAGGCCTTCAGATCGACTTTTGACATATTCGTTACCTCCTTTAAACGTTCACGCCGTAGTTTCTGGCGAGAGGGGCGAGTCCGCCAGCGTAACCCTGACCGACTGCTCTGAACTTCCACTCCGCTCCGTGACGATAGACCTCGCCAAAGGTCATGGCGGTATCGGTGCTGGCGTCCTCGGAGAGGTCAAATCTAGCTATCTCGACGTTGTTAGTCTTGTTGACTATGCGGATAAAGGCGTTCCTGACCATGCCGAAGTTCTGCTTTCTAGTCTCCGCCTCGTGGATGGTTACGGTGAAGGCGAGTTTCTGGACGTCTCCGGGGACGAGATCCAGCTTTACGATCAGCGACTCGTCGTCTCCCTCCCCCTCGCCGGTGAGATTATCGCCGGTGTGCTCCACCGAGCCACAGCTTGACTTCAGGTTGTTGTAGAAGATAAAATCACTGTCTACTCTGACTTTATCTCCCTCTTTGAGCATAAAACAGGATGCGTCGAGGTCGAAATCGGCACCGTCGGTGGCCCTGGCGTCCCAGCCAAGTCCTACGGTAATTTCTTTGAGGCCAGGGGCCTCTTTCGAGAGGGATACGTTGCCGCCTTTGCTTAGGGATATTGCCATATTAAAATGCACCTCCAGTTATTTTTTTACAGCTCGCTACCTTTTAGCGGGAAGGAGAGGCCCCACCCACTGTCCGAACACCTGAGGGTTCCGTGTCTGGATAAGGATATTGCCCGGCCCTCTGAACCGGCAGACCAGCCCTTCACCGGAGGTAAAGGAGGAGATCCAGCCCGATGAGGACGCTTTTTCGATCCGGTAGTCCATGTGCTCCGGCCAGGCCACAAGATGTTTGTTGTCTATAATTATCTCCTGTCCCTGCTCCAGGGAGACAAGGTGTATCGCTCCGAAGGACTCCAGGAAGAGGACCCCAGTCCCCTGAGCCTTCAGAACGAAAAACCCCTCTCCGCTGAAGAGACCTTTGCTGAGGTTCTGGCAGGTGGTGCTTATATCGACGCCCTCGGTGGACGCTAGGAAGCCGCCCTTTTGAACCAGATAGGGAGTTCCGTCCATCTCCAGATCCGCTATGTCTCCAGGGCACTCAGGGGCAAAACATACCTTGCCGTCCCCTCTCGCCGCCGTAACCATCTGGAAAAAGAACGATTCTCCCGATAGCATCCTTCCGAGCGCCCCCAACATACCTCCGCTGAGGCTACCTTTGACGTCCATAGTGGTATCCATGTAGACCATGGCGTCGGACTGGGCCTTTATGGTCTGACCTGCTTTGAGATCCATAAGGAGCATTGGGAAAGCCCCTCCTCTATGGAGTATCTCGTAGGATAAACCTGAATGGTGCTCCATATCATCACCTCTACACTCTAAAGGATTATCGGATTCTTCACCGTCCTGGATTAGTATGACACAAACACTCCGGCCTAAGCAAGGGCAAATATGCTATAAGAAGGTTGTGCTATTCAACTCAGGTAGAGAACCTCTCGTTCTGGTATACTTAGCCAAAGGGAAAACGGACTTTAGTCCTCTTACGGTGATCCTTTGCGCTCTTACGATAGAGGCTTAGGAACCATAGTGGGGATAGCTATTCAGAAAGGATCGAAGTCTAAATGGAAAATATCGCCGACGTAATCAACGCCCAGATAGAGACTATCTTCAAAGACAAGGGATACCGTCCCTGCACCACCCCTGACGGCAAAATCTTAGTCGTAGATCAGGACTTCACGACCCACTATAAACTGGACATCTCCTTCAACAACAGCGACTTCAGCTGTATCGTCCTCAGGAGAAAGAACGGCTCTTTAGGGGATCTGAAAAACTTCAACGTCCCCTGGACGAGCGGAAAGGAGATCAGAGAGTTTCTCCAGTATCTGATCTCTATGGAATGAGGTTCTCTCATGAACTATAAGCTGAAAAAATCCATATATTTGATAGTTTTTATGGCTTTTTTTGTAGCAGGACAGGCCTCTGGAGACATGAGAAAGGCCGTCACCGCCTACAACGAGAAAAAATTTGACGAGGCCGCGGCCCTGCTGCTCCCGGAGGCAAAAAAAGGGACCGCCTTAGCCCAGAGTACGTTGGGGTATCTGTACGACCAGGGCAAAGGGGTATCTATGGATAAAGGCGAGGCCAGGAGATGGTACAAGGCCGCTGCGGAACAGGGAGATACAGGGGCCCAGTACAACCTAGGTCTGATGTGCCGAGACGGAGAAGGCGGCCCAGTGGACGTAGATCAGGCCGTAGGGTGGATAACCAAAGCGGCAAAAAAGGACCACGAGGCCGCCCAGCTAACCTTAGGGCTGATGCTCCTCAAGTCACAGGAGGAGAACCCTGAAAAAGCGTTAAAAGGGGTTGATTGGCTGAAAAAAGCGGCGGAAAAAGAGAACCCTTCGGCGCTCTACAACCTAGGAAGGGTCTTTCTCCATGGAGATCTGGTAGAGGAGGACCGCACAAAGGGCAGAGAACTGCTCCACAAGGCGGCTGAGAAGGGCCATATATACGCCCAGCTGGATCTAGGGCTCCTCCTGGAGGAAGAGGCAACGTCCACAGCACAGGAGGCGGAATACTGGCTAAACCTCGCCTCTAAAGAAGGGTACGACGACGCCCAGCTATCCTACGGACTTTTCCTAATACGTCAGGAGAGGGAGGAAGAGGGAGCGGACTGGATCCGCCGTGCCGCAGAACGAGGTAACCCACAGGCCAGATACGTGATGGGACAGATGTGCCGACAGAAGGACGGCTCCCTTAAAGAAGCGGTCTCCTGGTACTCTTTGGCCGCTAGACAGGGACACGGACCGGCTCAGTACGCCCTGGCGGTCATGTACGAGGAGGGCCTAGGGGTCGATAGAGACCGATCTTTAGCGGCACTGTGGTACAAAAGGGCGGCGGATAAGGGAGTCGCCGAAGCCCAGTATTCTCTGGGAATTATGCTAAGAGACGGCGAACCACTTCCACAGGACGACGAGGAATCGCTGAGATGGATAACCGCCGCATCCGATCAGGGGCTACCGGAGGCCCAGTACACTTTGGGCGTCATGTACAGAGATGGGGATGGTCTACCAAGAGACCCAGCCAAAGCCTTCGATCTTATAAGGGAAGCCTCCGAAACCGGATCTCCAGAGGCCCTTTCCTCTCTAGGGGTTATGTACCTACAGGGGATGGGCACCACGAGGGACGTAGAGGAAGCGATCAGCAACTTTGAGAAAGCCGGCCTTGCGGGATACGAACCAGCCCAGTACAACTTAGGGCTCCTTTACGCCAGAGGCGAGGGAGTAGAGAGGGATATGGCCCGGGCGGCTATGTGGTTCAGAAAAGCGGCCCTTCAGGGCCACTCGGACGCCCAATGTAACCTGGGAGTTCAGTATTTCCAGGGCAACGGAGTCTTAAAATTGCCGAACTCGGCGGTCTCGTGGCTCTCTCGAGCGGCGGCCCAGGAGGACCATCAGGCATTATTTAACTTAGGACTCATGTACGATGAAGGCATAGGGATACCTAGGGACAGGGAGAAGGCTATAGGCCTCTACGAAAGGTCCGCCAGATTGGGCAACCTGGACAGTATTTACTCCCTCGGATGCCTTTACGCTGGAGACGACGGAGGCCCTGTCAGAGAGATACCTGCCTTAAACCTCCTACACAGAGGAGCTACTATGGGGGACAGAAAGGCGCAGCTGAGGCTCGGCATAGCCTACAGAGACGGCAGGCTCCTGACCCCCGATCCCTCCGAGGCGGCCAAATGGATCAGGGCTTCCGCATCTCAGGGATCTCCGTCGGCCCAGTTCGCCCTTGGAGGTCTGTATCTAAAGGGAGAAGGGGTTATCCTAAGCCGCCCTGCCGCCATCCGGTGGTTTTCCAAAGCGGCGGAGCAAGGACACGTCCAGGCCCAGTACAACCTGGCTCTCTGTCTCAAAGAGGAAAAAGAGGACGACCAGGCGGTGCTTAAGTGGCTAAAGATGGCCGCCGCCGCCGGTTACGCACCGGCCCAATGCGATCTAGGACTGGCCTACCTGGAAGGCCAGTGGGTGCCAAAGTGCGACGAACAGGCGTTAAAGTGGTTCTCTATGGCGGCAAAACAGTCGTACACCCCAGCCCAGTATAACCTGGGGGTTCTATACCACTACGGAGGAACTACTCTAGAGCCCAATGAGGCGAAAGCCTCTAAGTGGCTTGACCAAGCGGCCCGCAACGGAAACGAAAAGGCCCATAAAATACTGAAGCAGATGACAGAGGAAGAAGATCAAGAAAAGCCCGACAGTCAGTCAATCCCATTGGCGGAGATCGTCGATATCCCCGTATCCAGCTCTCAGGGAGATATAACCCCCGATCTGCCGATCAAACCCAGTAAAGAAGAAACAGAATCGGGAGACCTTAAGGTCTCCCGATTCTGTTTCTTCTTTATATCGGCTCTCCAGAGATACTACTCTACCGAGATTGGCTTTGAGGATTCCCAGAGACCGTGGATATTGCAGGAAGAGGTAGCTATAAGGGTGCCTGCCGCGGCGAGCTTGAGTCGGACGGTGCCGAAGGTATCGGTGAAAACCGGCCCCTCGTTGGCCCCTTTTACGGAAGCGCCGTGGCCGTCGAACCTGAGCTCCGCCACCTCATACACAAACTTGTCCCCTTCGGGCTTGAAGTAGAGCTTTATCCAGCAGATATGGTGTTCTGTGGTGTTAGGATGAGCTATCTCTTTGCCCACCGAAAGGGTTACGTCGAAAAGCTCTCCGGCGGAGACCTTCTCAGGTGCCTCTATTACAGGAACGTGTTTCTCGCCTTTCCAATCCCCCGACTGAATCAATTCTCCGATTTTCACGTCACATACCTCCTTCTTCTCAATGCGAAAATTAACCGCTATAGGGAATCTCTAAAAACTCACCTTCGAGTACCCTCGGAGAGATCGTTCCGTCGGAACGATCTCTCCGAGGATCATAGTTTCAGAGATACCTTGTCTCTATTATGAACTCAAAAGCGAGCAAATGCAAGTGTTTTTGTAGGATTTATTTAGAGCTGCCCCAAGAGGACGCCGATATCCTGATCCAGTGGGATCTTCCCGAACTATCCAAAGCCCCTATACGATGTTTTCCAGGGGAGAGGGTCCAGAAAAGGGGCTTTGACGGCTCTGACTCGCCTATGAACCTGCCCTCGACGTACCACCACACCTTTCCCCTCGCCCCTTCTACAGAGAGGGGGACCCTGGGGGCCTCTCCCCAAGGGGGTATCACGTATACCGCCCCCTCCAGAGGGGAGACTATCCTGAAAGGAGGAAGTTTATCCTCTCCTAATCCATCGAGCTCCGGCGGCAAGACCGTTACGATCTCGCCACCTCTCCATCGATGTAAGGTGCAGGTAGAGGAGGGAGATACGCCGTCGATAAACCAGGCCTCCGTCCTGTGAGGGCAGGCGGAGTTAGGAGGAAGTCCCGACAGGGAACAGACGGTCCTCTGGGCCACTCCATCAGGGGCGGAGGGCATAGATCCCCCCAAAGCAGCCATGACCTCGACGAGCATCGGAACCGCCGCCGATAGGCCTACTAGCTCAGGATGGGGAGCACCTGTAGGGTCTCCCATCCACACCACCACCGTCCAGACCTCGTTCCATCCGATCGCCCAGGCGTCCCTCAAACCGTAGGAGGTTCCCGTCTTAAAGGCCATGGAGGCTTTTTCTCCCAGAAATCGTCTCGCCTCCTGGGATAGCCTGGAACGATCGGTCAATATAGATCCGGTTAGGTAGGAGCTCTCCGGTGAAAAGGGCGACTGGGCTGATTCTAACTCCTCTTGCTCCATAAACTTCAGGGGCCTGTAGCACCATGAAGCCAGAGTAAGATAGGCTTGAGCCATCTCGAGGGGAGAGACCTCGCAACCTCCTAGGATCAGGGAATCTCCGTAGTGAGCTCCATCTTCCTTAAGACCTTTAAAACCCAAATTTCTTAAACGGTGTAGAAATCTCTCAACCCCGACCATCCTCAGGGCCCTGACCGCCGGGACGTTGAGGGATTGGGCCAGTGCCTGGGCCATAGAGACGGGCCCCCGGTAGCGAAGATCGAAGTTTCTAGGAGCCCTTCCCGCCATGGAAAGAGGGGTGTCCGCCATGAGAGACGATGGGGAGAGAAGGCCGTCGTCCATGGCCATGGCGAACACAAAGGGCTTGAGGGCCGACCCTGGAGATCTGTTAGAGGACGCACAGTCCACCCACTCCCAAGGGGCAGGATCTCCAAAGCGACCGTTACCTACGTACCCTCTTATCGCCCCGGTCGAGTTCTCGACCACCACCGCCGAGGCGGTTATATCCCTCGGCAACTCCCTCAGCCCGAGATGGATTCTCCTGGACAAAGTGGCCTGTATACCTCTGTCCAGAGTGGATCGTCCCCCCTCCGGCCTACGGCTTAAAACCTGCGATACGAAAAGAAAGTTATCCCTAGGCAGAGAGATCCTTTCAGGCAGGGCCTCGGCCATAGAGAGAGCCCCCTGGGAGGGACTTATAATCCCTCTGGACACCAATCCCTGTATTATCCCATCCCTTCGAGCCTTAGCCCTCTCGGGGTATATATCCGGCCTGTATCTGGTCGGTCCTTTAAGCATGGCGACCAACAAAGCGGCCTCCGAAAGGGACAGATCGGAGGGCCTCTTGCCCCACCATCCCAGGGCACCTGCGGCGACCCCCTGAAGGTTGCCTCCGAAGGGAGCCTTGTTAAGGTAGGCCTCCAGCAGAGATCTCTTGTCCGAGGACCTCTCCAGCTGGACGGCCTGAAGAAACTCGATAAGCTTAGCGTAAAAGGACCTCTCCCTAGGTAAGGTCATCCTCACCAGCTGGCTGGTCAGAGTCGATCCTCCGGAGACGATTCTCCTGCGGTAGACGTTCTGGGCGGTGGCCCTGATAATCCCCAGCCAATCGACCCCTTTATGGCTCCAGAACCGTCTATCCTCCACCTCCACCAGAACCGTAGGAAGCCACTTCCCCATGAGGTCGAGGGATATAGGGATTGAGACCTGATCCTCGTCGTTAAGACCGACCCAGAGAGGGACATCCTCCCGGTCGATAACCCAGGGCGCAGGGGGTACGTAGAGGGCCTGACCGACAGGGAGAGGGGACACCACCCTGGATGCCCCCTCCCAAAGTATCGCCACAAGGGCGATAGTCAGAGCCCCATAGAACAAGGCTTTTTTCATTGCTTAATTCACCTTCAACCGTCCTCCGCCGCTCAGGCTTCGGATTCCTGGGTTATACATAGCCTCCACCGATACAGGAGGCAGGGCGAACTCGCCTCTGGAGGTGACCCTACAACGGTATCCCAGGGAGACCTGGCCATCGACCATATCGGGGAAGAAAAGGACTCGATCGAACCGAACCTCTCGCCTGGCCCCGATCGATTCCTCTCCGGGCTCAAGTGCGGGGTTCCAGACCTCAAAGCACCCCGGCAGGACGTCGACGACCACAAGGTTAGACATCGGACCGGTGGGGACTATATCTATCTTTACGGTTATCTCCTGGCCAAGCTCTAAGGGCTTGGAGAGATCCAGCTCGTTGCCCTCCCTATCTGTGAGGATACGGCGTACTTTTATGCCCTGGTCTTCCTCAGGCTGGGGCTCCATAGGTACCCCGGAGATCGTTCTGCTCCATAGGACCTCACCGGGGCCCTCGTTTTTAAGGCTCCAGGGAAGGTGAATGTCGCTGGAAATAGCAAGCTCGTCCCCGGTGGAGAGGGGGATCGACCTCTCTCCACCGGAAAGGACGGCGGAGAAGGGCTTTATGTCCACCTTAGAGAGATAGCTAGCCAGGCCGAGAACGGCGAACCCAGCCTCCTGGGTCGAAAGGGAACCGACGTTAATGGATCTTGCCATCTCGTTTGCCAGCAGTGCCTGGTCCGCCCCTCCAGGGGCCATGGCCTCCAAGGCCAATAACCTTATGGCCTGATCCCTGAGAGGGGACCGATAGGGATCTTTACCTACCGTCACCGCTTTGCCGAAAAGTGCCATGGCCACGTCTTTTTTGCCCGCCAGGCCGTAGGCCCCCGCCAGGAAGGACCTGCCCGCCTCGTCCATCTCGCCGACTTTCTCCGACAGCCACTCCATCCATCCGAGAGGGGCCTGGCCTGAAAGGGCCATAACGTAGGCTCCGTAGGCCTTCTGGGACAGGGAGAAGGTATCCTCCGATGGATCGGCGAGAAGGGCTCTCAGGAAAGAGCCGGACCGAATCGCCATACCGTCGGGAACCATAGCCCGATCTAGGAGGGCTAGAAGGTGAGCGGCGTAGACGCTTCCCCATCGATCGGTGGTACCGTTGGGCCATGACATAAAGCTTCCGTCGTAGAGCTGCAACCCCTGGAGCTTCACTATATTGTCCATCAAGAGATCGTCGAGCTCCTCCTGAGAGAGCCCCTCTATGGCCCTAACCATATCGGGCAGGAGGATTAACGGCCAGGTGGAGGAAACTGTCTGCTCCAGACAGCCGTAGGGATATCCCCTCAGGAAGGATACCACCGGGAACAGGTCCGCTTTACGGGATCCCGACAGGAACAGAGAGGAATCCATAGTGCCAGGGAACCACGAACCCCTTTCGTCGAAGACCTTAGTGCCTGCCTCCATGATACCGGTCTCCGAAAGGGTGACCCTGGGCATAGGAGGCCTTATCACCGTCTCCCTCTCCAGGGAGAAATCGAGACCAGGCCCTGTTACCTTCACGTTCAGCTCGCCGTATCCCCCATCGAGGGCCTTAAAGGGCAGCTCAACGACTATGGTACCACCGGCAGGAAGGGAGAGGGATATAGGCGACTGTCCTCCGTATTCCCACTGGCCGGATGCCTCTAACTCCACCGAGAGAGAGACGTCTCGAGAGGACGTCGATATCACCGAAAGGGGAACTTTAACCTGATCCCCAGGGGCGAGAACCGAGGGGACCGAGGGGTCCACGGTGATCTCCCTGGCCACCGACAGCTGAGACGACTCAGACCCCAGCCTTGAACCTATGAAAACCGCCATAACCGTCGCTCCACCGGAGAACTCGGGGAGCTCGAAAGACCCTTTAGCCACACCGTCTTTGACCTCCAGATCGGGCTGGATCATTGAGAGAACCTTAAAGCCTCTGGCCCTAAGGGGAGACAGGTTGAGGGCCATCATGGCAGCCCCAGCCCCTCCTGCGGGATGAAGCAGAGGGGTCTCCCGAGACTCTATGGGGATCAGCTCGTCGTAAAGATCGAAGGCCTTCGAGCCAAGCCTTCTGAGGGACGTAAATGTCCTCCAGGGATCTGGAAGCCGATGGTCGGTGAGACCGAGAATGCCTCTGTCCACCACCGCGAGCCACAGATGGCCGGAGAGAGGCTCACCTTTCTCGTCGGTCACCGAGACGACCACATCGAGGGTAGACCCTGGCTCCACCGAATCGGGGAGGTCCAGAGAGATCCTGGCCTTAAGGCCGTCGTTGTCCATAGGGATAGGAATAGCCCCTATAGCCCTGTGAGGCCCCCAGTTGCCCTTTTCCGAGACCGGACGGACCACCTGAAGGGAGCACCAACCGTTAGGCCAGAGGCCCTCCTTTTTGTCGAAGGAAATCCGACCGGAGAGCTCCGCAGAGGATATAACCCTTGCCTCCACTAACCCATCAGCCTCCAGGGTAAACAGGGCCCGACCTGGGAAAGGAGCTCTATAGGCGACCCCGCCATCCTCCAAGGAAAGCTCCACCCTGTCAGGTATGGAGGCGGCCTTGGACGACCCGTCCCATGGACGCCAGGAATCGAACCGGACGGAGCTACTGGAACCCTGACCGTCGGAGATAGCCAACAGGTATCGGCCCTCCTGGTCCGGGGTGACCGCCAGGTTTCCGGAGCCGTTCTTTACCGATACAGCCCCGGTGGCGACGGAGAGTTTTTCCTCCTCCCACCTCATCCTTGTCCTTCCGCCCTCTCTGACCATCACGTAGCGATCGATGACGGAAAAAAGCTCCCAATTTAAGTTAGCCGTCACCGGTCGATCCTCCGCTGTGACCACGGCGACCTTGAAGGGAGCGGCCTTACCTGGAAGAACGTCTCCCTCCGGAGTCCTTATGCCTATCTGATTAGGTGACAGGGCGCAGGGGACGGTTATGAACCGAGATACCCATCTTCCACCGGGCTCCATCGCCTGGATCGATAGATGGAGGTCGAGCATAGAAGGGGCCTTCCAGTAGTTCGGGACCGTCCAGCTCATGGTTCCCTCTCCCCGATCGTCCAGGACTCCCGCTCCTATGTAATCATCGAAACCGCTGAAGGAGATCTCGCCGTCCCCAAAGGTGCAGTCGGGGAACAGGGAGGATTTAAACCGTCTCGTCGAGGCGGAGGCCTGCATCTCCCAGGAAAGCCCAGGAGAGGGCGCCCCGAAAAGGTAGGCCCCTTTAAAGGACAGGTCCACTTCGTCACCTCCGACGAGCAGGGCCTTGGAGGAGGTCAGGTCAAGCTCTATCCTGGGAGGGGTGAAGTCCTCAACCAGAAAGGAAGTCGACCCCAGAGGCCCATCGCCTCCAGGCACGGAGACCTCGAAACGATATCTTCCCGTAGGGGCCTCGGTAGGCACGTTAAAGGAGGCCATCGAGGTCCCAACAGAGGACAGGGTCTGGCTGCCTTTGACAAGCTCTCCCTCCATAGGGCTTATGACCTTCCACATAACGGGGAACTCCCCTGGAAGGGCCATTTTAGGGGCACGGACCACCGTCGTTATCTCGACGGTCTCCCCGGGGCGATATATCCCTCGGGGAAGAAGACACTCCGCCTCGTAGGAGGAAATCCACGGAGCACCGGAGACGTCCACTCCAGAGTCTACAAATTTATCCCCTCCTAACACCAGGAAGGAAAGGTCGTCCCCTGCCTCTAGGGTCACCACCGCAGGGCGAAGCTGAGGATCCCATTCGTCCTTATCGGAGAAAACCCATAGGCCCTCTGCATCGGTACGGCCTGTCGCTATGACCTGGTTGCTCGATGAGTAGACGGTAACCGAGCCATCTATCAGGGGAGTAGCGTCGGATAAGCGGTTGGCCCAGACCAAAAGACCTCTATCCCATACTCTGGCGGATAGGCCTATGTCCGTAAGGGTAACCATCTGCCTGGCTATCTCCCATCCACCCTGTCCGTCCGATGCCTCCAGGAGGAAGACTCCTCTGTTCTCCTCTAGAAACGCCTCCAGGTCCAAAGCGCCTCTTACCGTTCGGTTCAGTCGATTATCCACGTTAAAAACATCGGTCCCAAGGGCTTTGGAAAGGGCCTTAGGGGGCTCGGTCCCCGAGTCTAAAGCCCCTACGACCAGGGCTACGTTGTTGGGGTAGAGCTTCCAACCGGAGACCTCTATTCTATCCAGATTCACCGTATCCACAGGAATCCTCGGGCTATCCATCGGAGTAAGGAACGTCCCGGACACCGGGAAACCCACCGATCTGTCCATGTCGGGCATAACAAAGGCTCTGACGTTATCGGAGCGAAGCCCGTCCTTTCCACCTAGGCCTTTTTTGACCTTCACGGTGTATCTGTCCCTAGGGGAGAACTCACCGACCAAGGCGAATCCGCCGTAGGTGGGCTCGACCCGGAAACCGGCCTCAGGCAGGACGGTGACAAAGCCCTTTACGTCCCCTGGGTCCACAGGCCTCGATGTGTAGATATTTATCCTTCCCTGACCGTCGGACCGGCTCTCGGCGTATCCTCCGGTAATGGATAACTCGGAGGATAGAGCTATGGAGATCTCCCTGTCTTTTTCCAGTCCAAGAGGTCCTAAATCGGAGGCAAGCCCTTTCTCCACTTTCAGGAGGATTTTATCCCCTGGGACGTACTCGGTCTTGACGGACACATTTTTAGCTGGGACCTCTCCCTGAGGCATCAGCCTCACCGAACGTCCATCGCTGCTTGCGAAGACAAAGCCCAGGAGCCTTTGAGGGGGAACGGGCAGGGAGAACTCAAACTCCAATGTAAGCTCTTTGTAGGGCGTTAGCTCCACCTGCCTGACGTTCTTCAGCTTTAGAGGAGCGGTTTTAAAGCTAAACGATTGAGGGCCAGCCAGAAGCCTTCCCGATAGGTCTCTAAGGGGCTTCATGTGGACTTGGTATTCCGTCGCCGGGGCGAGGGCCTTGTTCGGGACCAGCACCAGGGTATCAGGGGCATCCCAGGTGCAGCTTCCCTTTATCTCCGGTCTCACTGCCATAGGAACCTGATCGAGGGGCAGGACCTTCCCTAAAAGCCCTTTCTCCGCCACAGGACCGGAGAAGACCACCTTTATCTCCGGTTTTCCCGAGACCTCTCCCTCTGGGACAAAAGACCTCACGGAGAAATCGTCTCCCCAGGCCGTTCCGCATAGTAACAGGGCGAGAAGAGCCCATTTTAGAGCAGAGACTATCTTCATAAAAAACCACCTCCATCTTAATAATAAACCAAAAGCTTGTACGATAGGAACATTCTGATGTATCATAGGAGTTGTCTCACATCTTTTGATGCAGGAGGAGAAAACCCGTGAAAAATGACATTCGACTCAGCGATCTCTTTACAGCCTTTGTTACTTTTCTGTATATCAGGGCGATAAACTTCCACACCGTATCCAAAGGAGTGCTCTATCGATCCGCCCAGCTTAGCCTCGATCGACTGGCGAGGTACGTCGAGGATCACAGCATAAAGAGCATCGTAAACCTGAGAGGGGCCCAGGAGGGCCGCAGATGGTATCGGCGGGAGAAGGAGTTTTCCCTTTCCCCGGGGATAGTCCACCTAGATTTTGACCTATCGGCGATAAAGACCATTCCGGTTCAGGAACTTGACCGTATATTGGAGTCCATGAGACGAGCCCCTAAGCCCATACTGATACACTGTTACGCAGGGGCGGACAGAACGGGACTTATCGCCGCACTCTGGAGACTTGCGGAGGAACAGGACCACCCAGCCCACGCCCTGCAAAAGCAGCTTTGCTGGATGAGAGGCCATTTTTCCACCCTTCACGTCGGCACAAGTGCGATGGTGAAATCGTTCTGGAACTACGCCAGTCACCTAAAGGTTCAAAACTCTAAAGACATAGAGGCGGTGACCCCTACCGGTGCAACGGCATAACAAAGACCTTCTCGCCAACTGTCCCGTCGGAAAACTTCTGATAAAACTCTCCCTGCCCTCAATTATAGGCCTAGTTTTACAGATGACCTATAGCCTCACGGATACTTTTTTCGTGGCCCTGTGGATCGGCGACGGTGCCGTAGCTGCTTTAGCGGTATCCTTTCCGATCCAGCTTGTGATGGTGGCCTTCGCTCAGGGTTTTGGCATAGGGGGAGCTACCCTGGTCGGAAAATATCTAGGCTCTAAAGAGGGTGAAAAAGCCAACGAGGTCCTTAAAAACACCTTCATCCTCACAGGAACCACGTCGATAGCCCTGTCTACAGGAGCTATTTTAGGGCTTACTAACCTCCTTTACGCCCTCGGAGCGAGCCATGCGACCCAACCACTTGCACAAGCCTACGCCTCTATAACCCTGCTGGGGACCCCTTTTTTAAGCTTCTCCATAGCCGCTAACTCCATGGCCAGGGCTGAGGGGAACGCTAGCATCGCCATGAAGACCTTGATTATCTCCTCTTTGGCAAACGTCGTGCTCGATCCCCTTTTTATAAAGTTCATGGACATGGGAATAGCTGGAGCCGCCTGGGCGACTATAATAGCTCAGGCTGGGTCGGCCCTTTGGATGGCCGGTTATCTGCGGAGCAAGAGCGTCCTTAAGCTGAGGGCTCCTTACCTTAAGGTGGATAAAGGAACGGTCAAAAACATCCTGTCCATAGGATCTTCGGCCTTCGTCAGGCAGGGAGCGGGAAGCGTGACCGCCGCCTTCATGAACAGGCTTCTGGCGGATTTAGGGGGAGACCCTGCGGTCGCCGCTATGGGCATACTGGGTCGTATAACCACTTTCGCCTATATGCCTCTTTTCGGCCTGGTACAGGGGATGATGCCCATAGTCAGCCACAACTTAGGGGCAAAGGAGGACTGTCGGGTATTAAGGGCGATAAACCTGTCGATCCTCTGGGGGACCGGACTATGTATCGCAGGATCGATACCGCTGATACTCTGGCCAGAGTCGGTGCTGCTCTTTTTCTCCTCCGGCGATACCCTGAGTATAGCGGTAGCGGCGTCCCCTTATATAGCCCTATCGATGCCTCTATCGGGCTTTCAGGTAGTGCTCTCCGGCATGTATCAGGCTATGGATCGGGGCAAGGCTGCCTTCCTGTTGGATCTCAACAGGAGGGTCCTGGTCATAGTCCCTCTGGCCTGGATTATGTCCCTACGCTACGGGATAATGGGGATTTTTTGGTCCTTCCCTCTGACGGAGGTTATATCGGGGACGATCTCCCTGGGGATATTTAGGTCTATCAGGCTGAAAATGATCAAGGCCTGTCTTCGAGACAGGCCTTGATATCATCCTCTGAGGACGAACAGTAAAAGTATAGCCAGCAGAAAGAAGGAAACCCCTATGATGGCCAACTGGGAGGGAGAGAGGGACAAAAATCTCTTTTCCTCCCCTGCTCCTGCGGTTAAGGCCTTTATCCTCATCGACTTCTGTGTCATAGCGACCGCCATAACTCCGTCGGAAAGGTCGAACTCGAGGACGAGCCTATCGGTGTCGCTCTCGCTGATCGTGGTGAGGATGAGGTCTATCTTGCCGTCAAAAGGCCTGCCTTCCTGCTCCGATTGGGTCTTCATGGTCCCATAAAGGGGGCTATCCTCGGGAATCGTCAAGGTCACCAGATCGCCTGGAGAAATATCGGATGCAGGAACACCTCTGACAGGGTCGAGGACGGTAGAGCAGGAGAAAACCAGCTTTGGCAGTATCTTCTTCTGCCTCATACCCTCCGCCAAAGGCAATTCAGCGGTCTCCGAATCATCCGATTCGGTGGCCTCCGTCTTAGGCTTAGGGAACTTCTCCAGCAGCTCATTGGCCTCCAAAGAGGTCAATCCCTCTATCTTTAAAAAGGCGACACACTGACCGTCGAATATCTGGGCCCCTCTGTTGGAGAAAACCTTCTCCAGATACCTGAGCTTCGTCAGGTTATCCTCTTTGAGGTCGAAGACACCGACCTCCTGAAGCACCTGGGCCAAGTCGGAGCCCATAGTAGCTATCTCCGGATTCATCGGCTGGCCAAGTGCCCCGTCGATAAAAGCGGTGAAATCCTTCCATGATGACTTTATACCGTGAGAAGGCTGGGCCTCCCCATCCATCATACGGCAGTGAAACAGCTTGACGTCCCTGTTATCGTAGAGGACGTAGGCGAAGAACTTGCCTCCCTCTCCACCGTGCCCAAAATCGACTCTAGCCTTTAAAACCCTGTAAACCCCGTAACCTGTAGCCCCAGCCACGACGACACCTCCAGTCTTTTTACCCACCGATTGTAGCAGTAAAGGCTACCTCACGAAAAGTAGCAAGATAAAAATAAGAGCGACCAACGCCACCGCTGTCACGGCAAAACCCTGCTGCATGGCAGGAGAGATCTCCCAGGAGACAGAGGCACCTCTTGGACGACTGCCTTTAACCGCCCTGACCCTGAGATTGCTCTGGACCACCGCGACCGCCGCTAACTCCTCGGACAACACGAACTCCAGGATAATCCTCTCGCTGCCCCCTGGCCTCACCGAAGACAAGACTACGTCCATGTCTCCGGAGAAAGCCCCTCCCCTTTGATATTTCACTATAGAGTACAGCAAACTCTCCGGCGGTACCGCCAAGGAGACCGTGTCTCCAGGGGAAAGCTCTACTGCAGGAATCCCGCCGATAGGAGCTACAACCGCAAAGCAGGGGAACACCGCCTTAGGAGCACTTTTAGATTTCTTTTTTTCGCTATCCCCTAGCTTTCTGTTGGACCAGAAGTCCTCTCTGGCGGATTCCTCTGGGAAACGGTTCATCAGTTCCTCCGCCTCCATGGTGGAGAGAGACTCCACCTTTATAAAGGCCACACAGCCCTCCTCGTTGAAGCCACCGCCGATCCTGGCAAAAGCCTCCTCAAGATACCTTATTTTCGTCAGATTTTCCTCTTTGACGTCGTATATGCCCGAATCCTCGAGGTTTTTTTTGAGCTCCATAAGCATAAGGACCTCCGAGGATAGGGAGACCTCTTCAGGTTCCTCCCTATCTGCCAGAGCAAGCTCCCCTGAACCATCTATCGCCAGGAGGTCTACGTCCTCCGCCTCACTCTCCGCCGCTTTCCGAGAAGGGGGAACCGGAAAGGGTATTCTAGCGTTATCGATGAAGGCACAAAAATCCCTCCAGGGGGTCTTTATGCCGTGAGGCAGATCGTTTTCGTCTTTTGCTACCCCTCGACCGTGAAAAAGCCTGATAGAACCGGCGTCCAGAAGGGAGTACCAAAACACCTTGGTAAGGTCTCCACCTTGAACGAAATCCATCCTGGCTTTTATCAGTCTATAAACTCCAAGCCCTCTAGCAACCGCCACGGACAGCACCCCCTTAAAGATATTCTAGCCTATTTCCCTCGTAATGTGTAAAGGAGAACGCAAAAAAGCCTCTCCCTATTAAGGAGAGGCTCTAGATCGCTTGGTTGCGGGGACAGGACTCGAACCTGTGACCTTCGGGTTATGAGCCCGACGAGCTACCAACTGCTCCACCCCGCGACGCTCAAAAAAGCTCATATGGAGCGGAAGACGGGATTTGAACCCGCGACCCCAACCTTGGCAAGGTTGTGCTCTACCCCTGAGCTACTTCCGCCTATGCAGTTATATGGCGGGGCCGACGAGACTTGAACTCGCGACCTCCGGCGTGACAGGCCGGCACTCTAACCAACTGAGCTACGACCCCGCTCTATCGCTGCGAGGGTTATTCTACCAAAGGAAATGACCGTTGTAAACCCCCTGTGGGGGTAAAATTACTTTAGAAGCCCCAGAGCGGACCAGGCAGCGGCTATTCTAGCGACAGGGACCCTGAACGGAGAGCAGCTGACGTAGTCCAGCCCGATAGAGTGGCAGAAGGCGATGCTCTCGGGGTTTCCTCCGTGCTCACCGCAGATACCTACCGATATGTCCGGCCTGACCTCCCTTCCCCTCTGAAGGGCGATGGACATAAGCTCTCCGACGCCGTCTCTGTCCAGTTCGTGGAAGGGACTAAGCTTGAATACCCCTTTCTCCACGTAATCCTTCATGAACTTGGCCTCTACGTCGTCCCTGGAGAGACCAAGACAGGTCTGGGTAAGGTCGTTCGTCCCAAAGCTGAAGAACTCCGCGTCCTCCGCAAGCTCTCCCGCCCTCAGCGCTGCCCGAGGAAGCTCTATCATGGTCCCAACGAGGTATTTCAGGCTTCCCGCTTCGTATTCCCCGGCGATAGAGAGAACCATCTCCTTTAGTATGGACATCTCCCTTTTAGTCTGTACCAAAGGCATCATTATCTCCACCTTGAGGTCTACGTCCGTAAGCTCCGACATAGCGTCGAAGATGGCCCTAATTTGCATCTCGTAGATCTCAGGATAGACTAATCCCAGGCGACAGCCTCTGAAGCCCAGCATAGGGTTGACCTCTCTCAGGTTCTCCGCCCTATCTTTCACCTTTCGCAACGCTGAGGCGTCCTGACCGGATTCCTCCGCCTGGGCTATCCTTTTATCCAGCTCCGAGACCCTGGGGAGGAACTCGTGAAGAGGAGGATCCAGAAGCCTGACTATAACCGGAAGTCCATCCATCTCCCTGAATATGCCCATAAAGTCCTCTTTCTGCATGGCCCGCAGCTCCTCCAGGGCGGCCTTTCGCTCCTCCAGCTCCTTCGCGACGACCATTCTCTGCATCACAGGGAAACGATCCTCCGCCATGAACATATGCTCCGTTCGGCAGAGCCCTATGCCTTTAGCTCCGAAGGACCTGGCACGTTTGGCGTCGTCAGGGGTGTCTCCGTTGGCCCAGACCTGAAGGGCGGAAACCTCGTCGGACCAGTCCAGTATGGTCTCAAGCTCGCCGGAGATAGAGGGCAGGGACAGAGGGACCGATCCCTCAATGACCCTTCCGGTTGAGCCATCAACGGTGAGGACATCCCCTTCGGAGAAGATCCTGTCCCCTATGATAAGCCTCTTGCCTTCGAGATCGATAAGCAGGTCCTCCGCACCGCTTACGCAGGGCTTGCCTAGACCTCTGGCCACCACCGCAGCGTGGCTGGTCATTCCACCTCTGGAGGTCAGGATCCCTCTAGCGGCGTAAAGACCGTGAATGTCGTCTGGGGTGGTCTCAGGGCGGACCAGAAGGACCGATTCCCCTTTATCGGACAACCTGACCGCCTCGTCGGGATCGAAGACTATCTGACCTACCGCCGCACCGGGAGAGGCAGGAAGACCCTGTGCGAGCACTTCCGGAACGTATCCTGGATCGATCTGGCTGTGAAGCAACCTTTCGACCTGATCGGGAGTGACCCTTCCGATGGCGGTTTTTTTGCTGATAAGGCCCTCGTTGGCCATATCCACCGCTATTTTTACCGCCGCCTGGGCGGATCTTTTGCCTGTCCTCGTCTGGAGGATATAGAGTTTTCCCCTCTCGACGGTGAACTCTATGTCCTGCATCTCCTGGAACCGGCTTTCCAGGTTCTCCACCTTCTCCGAAAGATCTCTGTATATATCTGGCATAACCCCTTCAAGGGCGGCGATAGGCTGAGGGGTTCTGATACCTGCCACGACGTCCTCTCCCTGAGCGTTGATGAGGAACTCGCCGTAAAGCTTTTTCTCTCCGTCGGCGGGGTTACGGCTGAAACAGACCCCTGTACCGCTATCGTCTCCTAGGTTGCCGTAGACCATGGCCATAACGTTGACCGCCGTTCCCATATCGTCGGCCATATGGTGGATCTTTCTGTAGGTCTTTGCCCTAGGGGTATTCCAGCTATCGAACACCGCCTCGACCGCCAGTTTCAGCTGGACCATAGGATCGGAGGGAAAATCCTCACCGGTCTCCTTTTTGTAGAGAGTTTTGTAACGACAGACCAGGTCCTCCAGGGCGTCAGGGCCAAGCTGGTTGTCGTAGGTAACCACGTTCTCCCGTTTTACGTCGTCCAGGAGACTCTCGAATTTCTCCCCTGCTACGCCCTTAACCACGTCGCCGAACATCTGGATAAACCGTCGGTAGCTATCCCAGGCAAACCGATCGTTGCCCGACATGGCCGCCAGAGCCGATCTGGTCTCGTCGTTAAGCCCCAGGTTAAGGACCGTATCCATCATCCCAGGCATGGACACAGGAGCCCCGGACCTGACGGACAGCAGCAGGGGATCGGAGTCCGATCCCAGAGTCTTTCCCATCCGTTCCTCCAGTCGCGATAGAGCGGCCTGGACGTCCACCCACAGGGCATCCATAAAGCCCTTTTCCTGCTGAAGATACCTTAGGCAGGCCTTGGTGGTCACGGTGAAGCCCGACGGCACCGGGAGGCCTTCTTTCACCATCTGGGCCAGATAGGCGCCTTTACCACCTAAAAGGGCTTTCATATCGGACGAACCTTCGGAAAAATCATAAACATACTTAATCATCTCTCCACCTCCTGGGACGTTTTTTTCTACTTTTCAGGGAAACCTGCCACTATCATATCATCTTCTCGCCTCCCATCAAAAGGGCTTGTCCAAATCTCCAGTTGTGCTACACTCAGGGCACGATCTCTATAGGGAATCTCTAAAAACTCACATTTGAGTCCCCTCGGAGAGACCGTCCCGCCTACGCCCTGTTTCGCCCAATCGTATACTCGACCTGCCTGTTCCGTACGAAGCACCTCGGAGGGCACGTCCTGTGCCCCCTCGGCTTGGGGCGACGTCCTGTCGCCCCATTCATACTACACGACGGCAGGTCGAGTATACGGGCTCTGGGCTACGTCGGAACGATCTCTCCGAGGATTAGAGTTTTTAAAGGTGCTCTATATATTTAAGGAGGAGCATTTTACGTTGAAACACCCTTTATCCCTAAGAAGCATAGCCGCAAAGATAAGATGGTTTATCAAGGAAGAAGGACATTCCCTGGTAAACATAACCCTGGGGGCCATTGTCTTC